>NZ_DBFEGU010000089.1:0-5793 GCF_048329335.1 Eggerthella sp.
ACTGGGCATCGCCCCGGGCCCCGCAGCCCCCAAGCCCTCCCGCTCGCAAGACAAATCAGTGCTGCACGATGTAGCGCTTGCGCAGCTGCGTGGCCGCCACTTCCAGCACCACGGCCACCGCCAGGCACAAGTACACGATCAGCCCCACCTCGTGGATGTTGTAGTAGAAGCTGCCGGCCAGGAACAGCTGGTAGCCGATGCCGCCCGCGCCCGCCACGGCGCCCACGGCCACGGCGTTGACGAAGTTGATCTCGAAGCGGATGAACGTCCACGACAGCATCTCGTTCACCTTTTCGGGCACCACGCCCTGGAACACTACCTGCCACCACGACGCACCGCTGGCGCGCAGCGCTTCCAGCACGCCGGCGTCCACTTCCTCGAAGCTTTCCGAGTACGCCTTCACCAGGTACGCCACGCTGTGGAACAAAAGGCCTGTGACAGCCGCCTCCGGCCCCAGGCCGATGGCCACCGAGAACACGAGCACCCACAAAATGGTGGGCACGGCGCGCGCCACGCTCATGAACACCTTGATGGCGTTGCTCATGCCCTTGCTGGACAGGTTGCAGGCCGCCAGCAGCCCCAGCACGAACGCGATCACCGCGCCGATGAATGTGGTCAGAAGCGCCAGCGCCAGCGACACGAACAGACCTTCGATCACGTCGGGCAGCGTGAAGTGCCCGCCCAGCCCCGGCTGCGTCATCATGGTGACGAAGTCGTCCACGGCCGCGGCCATCGCTGCGGGAAACGACACTTTGCCGTAGTCCATCACCACAAGCGCGAACACGGTGATGGCTGCCAGCACGCCCAGCACAACGTACAGCGCCACGGTCGACTTGCTGGCCACATGCACCTTGATCTTCCCCGAGCGCGACGTGCGCGCGCCCATGCCACACAGGTCGTTCGTATCGCCATCGAGGGTTTCCGCAGCACCGGCGCCTATTCCGAGCGCGTCGGCCGAGGCGCCCTGCACGATGCCGACGTCCTCGGCGATGGCCGCCGCGTTCGCTTCGGCAGCCACTTTGTCGGCATTCGCCATCATATGACCTTCCTCCTCACGAAGTTCGAGGTCAGCTCGCAGGCGATGACCACGAGGACGATGGATAGGATGACCAGCCCGGCGATGTCGTAGCGGAAGCTTTTGTAATACACGTCGAACACAAATCCGATGCCCGTGCCCGTGAGCAGGCCGATGAGCGTGGCGTCGCGGATGTTCGTCTCGATCATGTACATGACCCAGCTGATCACCGACGTGATGCTCATGGGGACGACCGCCTGAGCCACGATCTGGCCGTAGGTCGCCCCGGAGGCGCGCAGAGCCTCCACGGGACCCGCGCTCATCTCGTCGATGCTCTCCAGAAAACAGCGCGTCAGGTAACCGAAGCTTGTGAGGAACAGCGCGAAGAACCCGGTGAACTCGCTCTGCTTGAACGAGAACAGCAGGATGAACGCCCAGGCCACCACCGGGATGTTGCGGAACAGCGACGCGACGGCCCGCACGATGAGGGGAAACGGCCCACCCACCCCCACCGATCGCGAGCCCAGCACCGCGCAGATATACGCCAGAACCCCCGCCGTGCAACTGGAGGCGATCGAGGCGAGAATCGTCGAACCCAAGGCGGGAAGGATGGTGTCCAGCTTCTGGAGGGAGGTAAGGGAAGGGACGAATTGCGTCGCCATCCAAACGAGCCCGCCCGGGACGTCGAGGATTGCCTGCATGAAATCGAAGCCGACATAGGTGCCCGACAGCGCGCCCAGCGCCACGAACACGAGCGCCATGCCGACGACGGCCGCCGTGCGCCGCAGAAAGAACGACGGGTCGTAGGCGCCGCGCGGCGCCGCGCGCCTGCCGCGCAGACGCGAAAGGAAGCCGGCCGACTGCAGAACACGCTCGGTCATGCCGCCACCTCCGGCGAGGAGGAATCCTTCGCCTCCGCTTTTCCGAGCCTTTCTGGATCCGCCTCGCGCGTTCGAGAGCCCGATAGCTCGCCGACCTGCCGAACGCTTCGTTCGCCGAAGTCGCTTCCGGCTTCGGCTTCCTCGTTCGTGCCGTATATGTCGGCGATGGCGGCCTCGTCCAACAGGTGCGGCGCGCCGTCGAACACGACGCGGCCCTTCTTCAGCGCCACGATACGATCGGAGAATTCCATGGCGAAGTCAACTTGGTGCAAGTTAGCCAGGCACGCCACGCCCAGCTCGTCGGCCGCCCAACGCAGGTGCTCCATCACCGTGCGCGACGACTTCGGGTCGAGGCTGGCGATGGGCTCGTCGGCCAGCATGAGCAGCGGGTCCTGCACGAGCGCCCGGGCGATGCCTACGCGCTGCTTCTGTCCGCCGGACAGCTGGTCGGTGCGCGCGTACGCGAAGTCGGCCAGACCCACCTGGTCGAGAATCTCGAACGCACGGCGCTTCTCGTCCTCGCTGAACAGACCCAGCATGCCGGCGACGGCGGACTTGTAGCCCAAGCGCCCCTGCAGCACGTTCTCGATGGCGGTGGCACGGTACACCAGGTTGTAGTGCTGGAACACCATGGCGATGCGGCGACGCGTCTGGCGCAGCGCCCGTCCGCGCACGTGCGTCACGTCGTCGCCGTCGAAGACGACGCTGCCCTGCGTGGGGTCGATCAGGCGGTTCACGCAGCGCAACAACGTGGATTTGCCCGCGCCCGAGCAGCCGATGATGCTGACGAATTCGCCGCGCGCCACGGAAAGCGACACGTCGTCAAGCGCCTTCGACCACCCGTCGTAGCTTTTCGTTACGCCCTCAAGGAGGAGCAGCGGCTCGAAGCCCTGCCGCTCGACCGAAGGTGTTCCCAGCACCTCGCTCATTACGCAGTCCCGCCCAGTTTGCGGATGGGCTCGTACCAGGCATCGTCGGTCTTCACGAAGCAGGTCTTCTCGGAATCCTTCTCGAACAGGCCCTTGGCGCTCTCGTCCTCGGGATCGATGAAGATGGCCTTGTCGTTGGCTACCTTATCGGAGCAGAAGTAGTCGATGATCTTCGTGCGGTCGTCGTCGGAGATGGCTTCCTCGTTGAAACAGATGGGCGAGTTCAGCACCGGCGTGATGGCGATGATGGTGAATTCCTTGCCGCGCACCGAGTCCACGGGAGCCTCGGCGTCGTCCTTGGCCTTGTACACCGCGCCGATGCTGTTGGCCTCGCCGGACACGAGGTCGAGGTACATATCCACGTCCACATCGTCGAACGCGGCCGCATCGGCATCGCCGGACAGCAGATTCACCAACGATCCCACATGCGAGTTGCCGAACAGCACTTCGCTGAAGAACTTGCCGCCTTCCAGCAGCTCGTCGGAGCTGTCGAGGCCGAACTCGCTGACGATGCCGCTCGACGGCACCTTGAAGCCCGAGGTGGAGGTGGCGGACACGAACGAGAACGACTTGCCCTTGATGTTCTCGATGGAGTAGCCGCTGCCGCTCTTGTACTGGTCGGCGTCCTCTTTGCGCACGCAGATGCGGCTGTAGTAGCAGGCGCCTTCGAGGCCGCCGTCCTCGTCGCTGTTCGTGAAGGCGGCCAGCACCTTCGGGTTCTTCTTGTTGGCCTGCACGTAGCCCTCGGGGCCCAACAGCGCCATCTGCGCCTTGCCCGACGCGATGGACTCGATGGCCACGTTGTAGTCGGTGGTGGTCAGCAGATTCGCCTCGCGGCCGCATGCCGCCGTGATGGCCGCGCCGATGGCCTCGCGCGAGGAGGTGAGGTCGGCCGAGGAGTTGTCGGGCAGCCACACCATGGTGATGGGATCGGTGGAAGAGGCTGCGTCGCCGCCGGTGGAGGCCGAAGCCGTGTCCGCGCCCGCAGCCGCGCCGGAGCCGCCGGCCGTGCAGCCCGTCAAAGCGCCGAACATGCCCGCCATCGCCAGCGCCGCGCTGCCGGCCACGAACTGGCGCCTGCTCAAAAACCCTTCTGCCATAGTTGCGTTCCTCTCGTATCCCCGGCGCAATCGCCGGGATCGCATTCGTCTTCGGCACGAGTTGACCCTGCGGCCAACGTGCGAGAACCATCGTAAGAAAGGAAGGTAAGGACGAAGGAAGGCGCGCGTAAAGATGCCCCCAAGTTTGAGCAAAGGGGGCATCAGGAACGAGAAAGGTTCAGGTAAAGCGGCCGCGAACGAGCCGATGAGCGAGCCGAAACGCAGGAGGACGGCGGCATCGACCGACCACGTTCGCCCTGCCTCGCTCGAGATGTTTCACGTGAAACATCCGTTCGCGCTTGCGAAGGAGCGGGCCTTTGGGTTAGGGCTGCGAGCTCGAGGTTCGCGGAGCCCAGGCACGCAGGGTCCGGGCTGCAGGCTCACGGGCTCGCGGCGCGCGGCTTCGGGTTGGGGCTCGCGGCGCGCGGCTTCGGGCTGGGCTCACGGGCTGCGAACCAGGGCTCGCGGCTCGCGGGCCGCGCGCTCGCGGACCTCGGGCTGCGGGCTTTGCCCGAGCGGGGCGGCGGCTATCCCTCGAAGTGCTCGGCCGCCACTTCCAGCTGACGGACGATGTCGATGCCTTGAGGGCACATCGCTTCGCAGGCGCCGCAGGCGATGCAGGACGAGGCAGGCCCAGGGGCGGCCTGCCACGAGTAAAGGCCCTTCGCGAAATCGCGGTTCTCGGTCATAAGCTCCAGGTTCAGCAGGCCCAGGATGGTGGGTATCACCACGCCCTGCGGGCAGTCCTTCACGCAGTAGCGGCAGTTCGTGCACGGCACGCTGGCCATGCCGCGCAGCGTTTCGACGGCCGCGTCCAGCGCCTGCTGCTCCTCGGCCGAGAACGGGCGGTTCGCCTGGTAGTCGGCCACGTTCTGGCGCACTTGGTCCAGGTTCGACATGCCCGAGAGCACGGTGAGCACGTTCGGCTGGTTGCAGCAGAAGCGATACGCCCACGAGGCCAGGCTGGCGTCGGGGTTCGCCGCGCGCAGCACGTCGGCCACGCGCTGGGGCAGCTCCACCAGGCGGCCGCCGCGCGCGGGCTCCATGACGACCACGGGCACGCCGTGCTTCGCGGCCACCTCCATGCAGCGGCGCGCCTCCACCACCGGATCGTCCCAGTCGAGGTAGTTCACCTGCAGCTGCACGAAGTCCATCTGCGGATGCGCCGTCAGCAGCGCGTCCAACGCGTCGGCCCCGTCGTGCATGGAGAAACCGACGTTCCTGATGAGGCCGCGCTCCTTCGCATCCAGCGCGAAGTCCCACATGCCGTACGCGTCGAACTTGGCCGTGCGCTCGCCGCCTACGTTGTGCAGCAGGTAGAAGTCCACGTAGTCCAGCCCCATGCGCTCAAGCGACGTGGCCAGGTTGCTTTTCGCCTCTTCGGCGCTGGGCGCGGCCCAGGCCAGGCACTTCGTGGCCACCGTGTACGCGTCGCGCGGGTAGCGCTTCACCAGCGCCTCTTTCAGTGCCTTCTCGGACGCGCCCTCGTGGTAGACGAACGCGGTGTCGAAGTACGTGCCGCCGCCTTCGATGAACGCGTCCACCATCTGCTTAAACTGCTCCAAGTCGATGCTCTGCTGGTCGGCGGGATCAAGCAACGGCAGGCGCATGCAGCCGAAGCCCAGCTTCGGCGTGTTTTCGAATTCCGGTCTCAATGATGCTCCTCTCGATGGGTTCGCCTATCATCATAGGGCTTCGAGCGGACTCCAAGTCAAGAGGGTTTTTGGAGAAAGGATGCGAACGGATGTTTCACGTGAAACATCCCGGCTGACCGGGATGCGCGCCGCCCCCACGAGCCGGGCAGGGACACTACGGCGGCCAAGGATCAGGATTGGGAACCCGCACGCCAGTCCGGGAGGAGGTCGGAG
>NZ_DBFEGU010000090.1:0-1111 GCF_048329335.1 Eggerthella sp.
GGCGGCTATGCAGCTGCCGAGCACCTGCTGGCCCACTGCCCCGGCCTTACGGCGATTTTCGCCATGTCGGACCTGATGGCGGTGGGAGCCATCCGGGCCATACAGGACCACGGCCTGCGCGTACCGCAGGACATTGCCGTAGCCGGGTACGACGGCATTGCGCTTGGGCGGTACACCGTGCCGCGGCTGACGACGATCCGGCAGAATACCACCGTCCTTGCCGAGCGCGCCGCCGACATTTTGCTGCGCTGCATAGAGGAAAACGCCCCCGCCCGCCACGAGACCGTGCCCTTTGAGCTAGTCGAGGGCGAGAGCATATAACAACAGACCCGGAGCCCGTTTGGTTGGGCTCCGGGTAATTTTTATGCGTGTTTATGCCTGTGCGCTTTCAGGCGTGGCCATGCCGTTTCGTTCGGCAAGGCGGCGCTCGGTTTCCTCGTTCAGATATTTTTCGTCGGGATAGGCACCGTCGTGCCGGTCGGCGTACTCGTCGGAAATCTCATTCTGCAGCTGGCGGCGGATGTAATCATCCCGGTCTGCTTCGCTGGAGAAGCTGTTATTGTCATAGTGGTAGCTGGTCTGCACGCGCTGGGCCACCTGGGCAGCGGTCAGCCCCGCCGGGTAGGAGGCGACACAGTCCAGGTAGTAGCTGATGCCGTCGTCGATGTCCTCATCGGCGCTAAAGTGGTAGCATGTAAAGCCGAGACCGGCGTCTGCGGCCCGCTGCATAACGGCCATACAGTCGGCGGCGAACGTCTCGGCATCGGCGTAGGGGCCCTGCAACGCGGCGTACAGGATGCAGTCGTCGCCGCTTTGCAGCGTGTAGTCGCCGTCGGTGTCATGGTTGAACCAGACGTCGACGCTCAAGGAGTCCGTCTTGGCTTTCAGCGCTGGGTTCGGGGTCAGGGCGCTGTACATCGCGTCCGCTTTCTGCGATTCAATGCGGGTCTGGGCGTAGTTGCGGGCGGGGCCCCACTCGCTGATGGCCAGGGGCAGCAGTGCCGCCGTGCCCACGATGCAGAGCGTGAACGCCGTACCCAGCATGGCGAGCCAGTCAAATTTCACCTTCACGTCGGGCCTGGCGCTGTAGACGAGCATCTCGATGCCCAGC
>NZ_DBFEGU010000091.1:0-2087 GCF_048329335.1 Eggerthella sp.
GCCATCCGCCAAACGCAGGACGTGCGCCTCTCGAAGCGCGCAGAACGGTCGGCACCATCGCACGCGCCCGACGTCGGGCGCGTGAAGCTGGGCATCGCGGGCAGGCTGTTCGGCATCCCCGGGTTCGTCGCACACCGCAACCTGTCGCGCTCGGCGACGCGCGGGCGCACCGTGGTGGCATCGCTCGCGGTCAGCGTGACCCTCGTGGTGGTCGCCGGCAGCACGGCGCTGTACCTCGCGCCGCTGTCCGACCGCGCCAGCAGCTCGCGCGGCGCTGGGAGCGGAGCCGACATCGTGGTGTCGGCGCATCCCGACTACACCACCCCGCGCGAAGGGAACGACCTGTCCGACTACGCCGCCGAATACGACGAGTTCCTGGCGCGGGCGAGTGAGATCGAGGGCTTGCAGCTCATAGGCTCGTGCCGCCAAGGTCAGGCCGAAAGCGTCGTCGACGGTCGCATGATATCGCAAGAGGCGCGCGCTGCTCGGCAGGCTTACAACTCCCAGACGAGCGCCGACTGGGTGCCCGACAGCTTCGGCGAGGACGGCGATTACTACGGGGCCCTGTACACCTTCTTCGTCGACGATGCCTCGTGGCGCGCGCTGCTGGACGAGCTCGACCTGGACGTAGCCGCCTACACCGACCCGGAGAACCCGCGCGCCATCGGCCTGAACACCTATCAGGACAGGATGCCCGACGGCACGTACGTGTCCACGAAGCCCTTCGCGGGCACCGGCGCCGTCGACCTGTACGTCACCGAGGAGCGCGAAGGATTCTCCAACATGGGCTTGCAGGAAGGCCCGGACGGACGGCCCCTGGTGGGGTACCTCGACCGGGAGGCCGGGGTCAGCGGGACGGCCGACATCGTCACCGCCCCGATCGACGAGGCGGCCACGGCTTTCCGCATCGAGATAGGAGCGCTCTGCGACGAGGAGCCGGCCGTGCTGAACGCCATCGCGGCCAACAACCACTTCCCCTCGATCATCCTGCCGGAGAGCGTTGCGGAGAGAGCCGCAGGGCTGGGCGACTACCACTCGAACCCGTACACGTACTCGTTCGCCGGAGCCTCGTTCACGGCGGAGGATCACGCGAAGGCTTCCGACGAGCTGGAGGCGCTGGCGCGCGACTTGGGCGACGTCGTGGTCAACGTCAGCGACATCGAGAATGCGGCGCGCCAGAACCGCCTGATCGCGCAGGCCTTCCAGCTGTTCGTGCTGTGCTTCTCCGTCATCACGACGCTCATCGCCGTGGCCAACGTGTTCAACACGCTGGCGAACGGGATCATCCTGCGCACGCGCGAGTTCGCCGCGCTGCGTTCCATCGGCATGGGCAACCGCGCCTTCGCCCGAATGCTGGCCTACGAGTGCGCGAGCTACGCCCTGCGCGGTTTGGGGATAGGGCTGGCGGCAGCCGTAGCGGTTACATTCGCGCTGTTTGCAGCAACGTCCATGGCGTTCGCCGGCCTCGAGTTCACGCTGCCGTGGGACTACGTGGCTCTCGCCGTGGCCATCGTGGCCGTCGTGCTGGCGCTCAGCGTGGCCTACGCGCTGCGCCGCTCGCACGCCTCCAACATCGTGGAGGCTCTGAGGTCGGACGCGATCTAGCAACGCCCGCGCGCCTTTCCGCGAGGGGCGCGCGGGCCGACAGGACGGCCGCCTTACCGTGCACGCACCGTCTTCACGATGGAGTCCACGGCGTCGATGACGAGCGCCGCCACTACGAGACCGCAGAACGCCGTCTGCGCGTTGGACACCGCCCACAGCACCGGGCCCTCCAGCGCCTTGCCCGACGACTGCATCGCCTGGACGACGGCATGGGAGTCGACCAGCTGGAAGTTCGTCAGCCAGAACACGACGAGCGCTCCCGCTACCAGGTCGCATGCGAACGTCACCGCCAGCACGCGCTTCGTATAGCGGCCTTCCACCAGCTTGAAGCTCTCGCCGGCGACGCACACGAACGTCCACACGACGACGACCCATGCCGAAGCGCGGAAGGCGTCGACGTTGAACGGATCGAACGGCACGCCGTCTGCGCGATGGCTGAGCGCGTTCAGCACGTCGGGGAACAGCAGGAACACAACGGCGCC
>NZ_DBFEGU010000092.1:0-15385 GCF_048329335.1 Eggerthella sp.
GTGCCCGTCTTGCACGCCACCGTAGCGGGATCGATGCCCTGCTCGTTGAGCAGCTTCGACACGTCGGCGTTGTCGGTCGCCACGCCGTTGAGGGCGTCGCGCATGAACGCGAGGTCGGCTTCGGGAACGTCCAGCTCCCCCGCGGTCTCCACCTTGACCGAGGCGGCCACGTCGCCGCTGGCGTTGCGAACCTCCTTGAGCAAGTGGGGCTTCAGCAGCTTGCCGGTGGCGACGGCGCCGTAGGCGACGGCCACCTGCAAGGGCGTGACGAGAACGTAACCCTGGCCGATGATCATGTTCGTCATGTCGCCGCCCTTCCACACCGCCTCTTCGGGCGTGTTGCGGAAATGCTCCAGTTTCCATTCCGGCGTGGGAATGACGCCCACCGATTCGCCACCGAGATCGATGCCGGTGTAGCGGTCGAAGTGGAACTTCGCGAGGTAGTCCTGAAGGGCGGTCTGGCTGACCTGACCGTCCCGAGCCGCCTCGAAGAAGTCATGGGCGATCTGGTAGAACACGACGTCGCACGACTGCACGATGCCGCCGCGGAGGTCGAGCGTGCCGTGGCCCGAGTGCTTCCAGCACATCTGCTCCTGACCCGTGCCCCAGCCGTCCCACGAGCCGTTGCACGTCCACGTGCGCTTCATGTCGGCGAAGCCGTTGGCCAGCGCCGCGAGGCCCGTGAACGTCTTGTACGTCGAGGCGGCGGGATACGTGCCCGAGATCGCACGATTGAGCAGGGGCTTCTGAGCTTCGTTGGAATTGTACACGTCGTACACGTCGCTCGACACGGCGCCGATGAATTCGACCGGGTCGAACAGAGGGTAGTTCGCCATGGCCACGATGCCTCCGTCGCGAAGGTCCATGACCACCACCGAGCCCGCCACGCCGCTGCCCGTGCCGATAGTCCCGTTCTCAGGGGCGATGAGCGCGGCCAGCTCGCGGTCGGCCACGTACTGAACCGGCCCCTTGATGGCGAGGTGCACGTCCGAGCCCTTGGTTGGCTGCGTCTCGCTCACCACGCGCACAACGTTGCCGTCGGCGTTGGCGACCACCTTGCGCTTGCCGTGTTCGCCCGCCAGCAGATGATCGTACTGCAGCTCGATGCCCGACGCGCCCATGTCGTCGCCCAGCTCCACCTCGCGGCCTTCGCCGACGGTTTTCAGACCCTCTTCGGTGACGGGGCCCGTGTACCCCACCACGTGCGCGGCGAGCGCGCCGTAGGGGTAGTCGCGCACGTAGCGCTCCTCGATCTTGACCTTAGGGAACGCGTCGGAGTGCTCGGTGATGAAGGCGACGTCGCGAAGCCGCACGTCGCTCGCCACGACGCGCTGGCTCTGCGCGCCGGCCGTCGCATCCTGGATGCGCTGGCGCACCACGTTGTACGGCACTCCGAGCACCGCGGACAGGCGCTGCACCACGTCGCGGTCGTTGGCCACCTCCGCATCGGCCACCACGGTCAGCGACACGCGGTTCTTCACGAGCGGAACGCCGTTGACGTCGCAGATGTAGCCGCGCGGCGCGGGCGTGGAGACGGTGGCGTACTGGTTGTCGTCCGCTTTGCTGCGATACGCCTCGGACGACAGCACCTGCATGGTCCACAGCTTCGCCGTCAGCGTGCCGAAGATGCCCGCCGCCAGCACGCCCATGGCGACGAACCGCGACTTGAGGTTGTCGGCCGGGTTGGACGCCGGACGCTGCGCCGAGCCCGGGTGCGCCTGCATGGATCCGTTGACGCGACCGCCCGCGTTTCCGAGGCTCGATTTCACGCCCACCGAGCTGATTGAGCGAACGTCCTTCTTCACGCTCACGTTCGACGACTTCGCGTTGTTGCGCACGACGAACACGACGGATACCACGATGACGGCCACGACCAGCGTGGCGACGGCGGCGATGATGGCGGCGATCACGGCAAACGCCCCCTATCGCAGCCGGGGCGTGCGCGGTCCGCGGTCCTGAGCGCCGCTGGCAAGCAGACGCGCGATGATCGGATACAGCACGAGACCCACGACGCAGTCGTACAGCGTGCACGGCAGCGCACGGTACAGGAACGCGTCAACGGGGCTTGCCGACAGGCCCAGCCCGATGAGCAGCGCGCCGTACAGCATCTCGGCGGCGAACGTCGCGACGACGAAAATGGTCACCGGCATGAACAGCGTGTCGTTGTCGAGCACCGAGAACGCGCGCGATGCGATGAACGACACGATGACGAACAAGAACGCGTAGCCGCCGACGGGGCCCGAGCCCAAAAGGTCGCAGACGAGCCCCAGCGCAAACGGCAGCACGGGGCCGGCGTCGAGCGGGCGCGCGATAGCGACTACCAGCACGTAGGCCAGAAGGAAGTTCGGCTGCGCCGAGAACAGCGCAATGTTGGGGGCTACGACGATTTGCAGCAGCAAGGCGACGACCGCGCCTACGGCGATGACGACGCCTTCGCGTCCCAGGTTCACGATGCATCGCCTCCTTCGTTACCGTCGGCCTCGCCTACGGCGCCCACGCCGAACACCACAAGCACTTCTTCGAGGGCGCCCGTCGTGTCGTTCGGCGATACGATCACGCGCCTCGTGGACTCGCCCTGGCGGGTATCCACCTTCACGACGGTGCCGATGATGAGGCCGGGCGCGTAGCTGCCGCCCAGACCCGACGTGACCACCACGTCGCCAGGATTGACCACCGCGTCGGCATCGAGGTTTTCCAAATACAGCAGGCCTTCGAGAGACCCGCGCACGACGCCCTCCGCACGGCTCGACTCCACGCGCGCCGCGGCGCCGGAATCGGGGTCGGTGAGCAGGCGCACCTCGGCGGTATGCTCGCCCGCGCTGTACACCTGGCCGACAACGCCGGAAGTGCCCATGACCGTAAGGCCGGTCTCCACCCCGTCGGCCGTGCCCTTATCGATGGTGACCGCCTGGCTCCACGCCTGGTCGGGATTGCCGATGACGCGCGCTCCCACACCGTCGATCTCGTAGAGGTCCTTGAGCTCGAGCAGTTTCTGGAGACGTTGAGCCTCCTGCTTGTACTCATCGGCCTGGCTCAGCAGCTCGCGCAGCTCGGCGTTGCTCTCGCGCAGACCCGAGAGCGTGCTCTCGTCGGCCGTGAGGTTGCCGAAACCCTCGGCGGCATCGTTCACGCCCGCGCTTGCAGCCGCGCCGACGAACTTCAAAGGCGCAACTGCGCCGGACACGCCGCTCTGGACCGCGTGCAGCGGGCCGTCCTGGCCTTCGCGCGAGTACAACGTGACCAGCGCAAGCGAGGCTACGAGAAATGCGACGAGCAGAACTCGGCGCAGAAACACCGAGCTTCTCTGTTGGAAATTAAGCGTCATCGATAAGCCGGCTCAACCCTATTTCGAGCGCATGAGCGTCTGCTTGAGCGCCGTAGGCGTCTCGAGCACCTTGAGGCAGCCCATAACCACGTTCGTGAGCGCCGTCTCGCTCGTCCACACGGGAATCTCCAGCTTGTCGGTGAGATAGCGGTCGAGACCGGACAAGAGGCCGCCGCCGCCCGTCAGCAGGATGCCGTTCTGAATGATGTCGGAGGCGAGATCGGGGTTCGTTTTCTTGAACGTCTCCTTGATATGCACGACCATCTCCTCACAAGGCTGCACGAGCGCGGAGCGCACGTCCTCGGATTGGATGGTGACCTCCTTCGGCTGCTCGGTGATCACATCCTGGCCCGAGATAATCATGTCGCGCTCGCGACCGTCCTCGAACGGCAGGATGGAGCCGATCTTGATCTTGATGATCTCGGCTGTTCGCTCGCCGATCTTGATGCCCAGCAGGTCGCGCAGGTGCATGGCGATGGCCTCGTCCATGCGGTTGCCGGCCAGGCGCAGCGACGAGGAGGTGACGATGCCGCCGAGCGAGATGACGGCCACTTCCGTGGTGCCGCCGCCGATATCCACGACCATCGAGCCCGTCGGCTCGGTGACGGGCAGGTCGGCGCCCATGGCCGCAGCCATGGGCTCCTCGATGAGGTACGCCTGACGAGCGCCGGCCTGAACGGCAGCCTCGAACACCGCGCGCTTCTCCACCGAGGTTGCGCCGCACGGGATGCAGATGACGATGCGAGGCTTGGCCTGCCAGGGATACTTGCGCGGCGCCGCTTTGCTGATGAACGCCGAGATCATGGCCTCGGTCACGTCGTAGTCGGCCACTACGCCGTCGTGCAGGGGATGCTCGGCCGAGAACGCCTCGGGCGTATGGTTGATCATGTTCTTGGCTTCGTGGCCCACTGCGAGCACGCGATGGGTCGCCTTCTCGATGGCGACAACCGAGGGCTCGTTGACAACGATGCCCTCGCCCGGGATGGCGACCAGTGTATTTGCAGTTCCGAGGTCGATGGCCATATCCGTGGACATCTGGCCAGTCAGACCCGAGAACATGTCTAAAAAGGACATACAGGAAACCCCTTGAATCTCGATTCCAGGTGAAACCGAATTCTAGCACAGGCGTTGACGCGATGATGAAAATCCACGAGGGGCACACCCGCGCCTCCGCCTCACCGCCCCTCTGTCTCACCCTCGTCTCAGACCAAAAAAAGCTGGAACCCGTAACGGATCCCAGCCTTTCCATCATAAGGGAATGAGACGTTAACACGTCCCTTTGTCTCGGTTTAGTGCACGCTGCAGCTGAGGCAGGGATCGTAGGCTCGCACGAGCTTCTCGATCTCGAGGCGCACGACGTCTTCCGCAGCCCCGTCGGCCACCAGCTTCTCGGCCAAAAGGCGCATGTCGGCTTCCAGGTTCGCCACGTTCTGCGCCGTAGGCGTGAGAATGGACGCATGCGTCACGCGTCCCTCGGCATCCAGCGTGAGGTCGTGGAACAGCGCGCCGCGCGGAGCCTCGGTGAAGCCCACGGCGCGCCCCGCCTTCACCTCGAAGGGCACGGGCAGGCTGGAGCTGGCGATGGCGCCCGGCTCGGCAAGCTTGCGGCACAGGTCGGCGCAGCGGTCGAGCGCATCCACGATCTCCACGGCCTGGGCCACGTTGTTCATGAACGGGTTCGCCTCAGGCGGGCGCAAGCCCGCCTTCGCGGCGGCCACCTTCGCGTTCTGCCCCAGGTTCTGCCACGATGCGTTGACGCGGGCCAGCGCGCCGGTGAAGTACGGGCTCTGCGTCTCGCGCACGCGCGCCAACAGAGCCGCCGAATGCGGCACCGCATGCTCCTCGATATGCTCCTGCACCTCGTTCGCATCGAAGACGATGCCCGCGTTCAGGAAAAACGCTTGGTCGGAGCATTCCACCGGGTAATAGTCGTCCTCCACCATGGCCAGCATGTCGCCGGCCGTAGCGATGTCGGGCACCTCGAAGCCGCGGAACAGATCCACCGCCTCAAGGGCGAAGTCCATCGCCGCATCCATCTTGTCTGCCAGCTCCAGATACTCGGCCGGCTCTATCTCGTGCGTGAAGCCCCCCACCACGGCGGTGATAGGATGGATGCTGCGACCTCCCACCTTCGTGCACAGCTCGTTGCCCAGCGCTTTGAGGCCCAGCGCCTGCTCGAACAGCTCGGGATCGGTCTGAGCCAGCGGGAACACGCTGGGCATGCCGAGGAAGTCGGGTGCGGCGAACACGAACAGATGCGACGCATGGTTCTGTAAATAGGAGCCGTACACCAGAAGCTCGCGCAGGGCGCGCGTGCGGTCGGTCACCTCCACGCCGAACACGCGCTCGATGGCCTTGAGGTCGGTCACCACGTGGCTCGACGAGCAGATGCCGCAGATGCGCGAAGAGATGTAGGGGATCTCCTCGAAGCGGCGGCCGCGCACCATGCTCTCGAACAGGCGGGCCGGCTCGACGACGTTCATCTCGACGGTTTTCACTTCCCCGTCCTCGATGACCACGTGCACGTTGCCGTGGCCCTCGACGCGGGCGATATGATCGACGTGAATCGCTGTTTTCGTCATAGAATGCGTCCTCACTCGCTGCCCGCAAGGGCGGGGTTCGTCTGGTTGAACATCTCGAGCGCCTGGTCGAAGTCGGCGACCGACACGCCGTAGCGCGCCACCGCCTCGCGCGCCGACGCCAGGTTCGCGTCGGGCGACAGCCCCCTGCACCCGTTGCACGGACGGCCCAGGTTAACGCACTTCGCGCCGCACCCGGCCGTGGTCACGAGCCCCAGGCACAGCTGCCCCTTTCCGAAGAAGCAGCTCGTCTCGTTGCGCTTGCAGTCGCCGCACATCGTGCGCGAGGGATACGTCTTGTTCGAGCCGTACAGCGCGCGCTGCAGCACGTCGATGAAGTCGTAGCTGTCGATGGGGCACGCACGCACCTCGAAGTCCACGTCGATGACGGCGCCCACCGCGCGCGGCGCCACCATGTCGCCGCAGGCCGACGGCACCCGATCGTACACCTGCCCAGGACGCTCGAGGAACCCCTCTGCGGCCATGCCGGGAATGCCGGCCGTCGTGGCGCACGCGCCCACGGCGATGATCGCGCCCGCCTTCTCGCGCAGGCTGCGCACCGTCGCTTCGGATTCCTCGGTGGTGACGGCGCCCTCGATGATGGCCACGTCGAAGTCCTCGGGCATGGGATCGCTCGAGGCCAGCTGCCAATAGCGCAGATCGATCTGACCGAGCACGTCCAGCAGGTGCGCCTCGGCGTTCGTGATCTGCAGTTGGCAGCCGAAGCAGCTGGCCAGGCCCACGACCACCACGCGCGGCGCGGACGGCTTCTCCTGGCAGGCTATGCAGTTTCCGTTCATGTCGCGCTTCTCCATCCTACATCGACCCCTGGATGTTCTTGGCTTCCCAATAGTTGAACACGGGCCCGTCGATGCACACGTACTGATGCCCGATCTGGCAGTGGCCGCACTTGCCCATGCCGCACTTCATATGGCGCTCGAAGCTCACGTAGATATGGTCGTAGCTGATGCCCTTCTTCCGCATCTCGTCGATGGCGAACCTATACATCACCGGCGGCCCGCACAGGGCGCCGAACGTGTTGGCGGCATCGATCTCCAAATGCTCGAAAGGCTTTGTGACCAGGCCGACCTCGCCGTCCCACGTGTCGTCGGGATGATCCACCGTCAGGTACAGGTCGAAGTCCTTGCGATGGCGCCACATCTCGAACTGCTGGCGGAACATCACCTCGGAGGGGTTCTTCGAACCGTAGATGATGGTGACCTTGCCGAACTCGGAACGCTCGTCGTGGATGTTGTTGATGAGCGAGCGCAGAGGAGCGATGCCGAGGCCGCCCGCCACCAGCAGGATGTCGTGCCCCTTCATGTCCTCGAACGGGAAGCCTCGGCCGAACGGGCCGCGCAGGCCCACGATGTCGCCGCACTGCATCTTGTGCAGCACCTCGGTGAAGTGGCCGGTGCGACGCACGCACAGCTCGATGAAGCCGCGCTTGGACGGCGAGCTGGATATGGAGATAGGCGCCTCGCCCACCCCGAAGATGGACACCTCGACGAACTGGCCCGGCTCGTGCGAGAACGCATCGCGGATGCGCTCGTCGATAAGGCGGAACTCGAACAGCTTCTCCGTCTCGGTGAGGTCGATGATGGACGTGATCCGCGCCGGCCAAGGCCGATACGGGTTCGCCGCCATCATCTGCTCGCCCGACAGGGGAGCCGCCTCGTCGAAGAACGGTTTGACCTGGACGGTGGACACCGCGCAGCTACTGGGCATCTTGCATCCCCTTCCTCTCGAAGAACTCGAGCACCTCGATGGGGTTGATGTTCGCCTTGCACGCCTTCACGCAGCGACCGCACCCCACGCACAGCATGCGGTCATGGTTCGCGAGGAACCCGTTGAGCTTGTGGTACATGCGATGCCGCACGCGGTTGCGCCCGTCGCCGCGGAAGTTGTGGCCGCCGGCCACCTGCGCGAACTGCGGCGCAGTGCACGCGTCCCACACGCGCTCGCGCCGACCCGCCTCGCCGGAGGGATCGAACGTGTCCTGGATGTCGAAGCAGAAGCACGTGGGGCACACCGCCGAGCACGCCGTGCACGACAGGCAGCGTCCGCCCAGCTCCTCCCAGAACGGGTCCTTATGGAACGCGTCCATGAGCATGGCCACGTCCTGGATGTCGGGAATAGCGTCGTTGAACGCCTCCTGGCGCCGACGCGTGGCGTGGCGGAACTCGATACGGTCCTCGTCGGTGGCCACGCGCGGGTTGCACGCCGCCTCGAGGATGTTCGCCGCCTCGACGCTGGATATGCTGACCAGGTACTTTCCGCCGATATCCTGCAAAAACAGGTCGTAGCCGAAACGCGCCTCGTCGGAGCCCCACAAATGGCAGAAGCACGTCTCGGAGGGCATGCAGCTGATCCCCACGATGAGCGTGGCGTTGCGCCGGGCGACGTAGTAGGGGTCGGGATAGCGGCCGTCCTTGAACACGAGGTCGAGCCGGTTCACCGCGTTGATGTCGCAGGCATGCGCGCCGAAGATGACGCGCGGCGTGATCTCGGCGGCGAAGTCGGTCACGCTGTTCGTGCGCGCGTCGAAGGACATGAGCGTCTCCTCGGGCGGCAGGAAGTACTTCTTCGGCGAAGCCATGGTGGTAGGATAGGCAAGCTCGATGTCGTCGGGCGATTCGATGGTCTCGAAGGCGTAGCCCTGGTCGCGCTTGACCGGAGCCACCACTTCGTAGGTTTCCATGAACGCCGACACGAGCGAGGGAAGTTCAGCAGCGTCGATGACTCGATAGAGCATGCTCACGTCCTTTTCTCGTCTGGTATCCCGCGCAACCTTCGGTGCGCGAAGCTCCGAAAAACAAAAAGCGCGCCGTCGCTCGAGCGAAAGGCTCGTACGCGGCGGCGCGCTCGGAACGTGCTTTACGCGAAGAAGATGCCGATCTCGCGCTCGGCGGATTCCGGGGAATCGGAGCCATGGATGACATTCTCGTCCATGATGAGGCCGAAATCGCCGCGAATCGTGCCGGGGGCAGCTTCTGCCGGATTAGTGGCGCCCATAAGGGAGCGGCACTTGGCCACCGCGCCGTCGCCGGACACGACCATCTTCACGACCGGGCCGCTGGGGATGTAGGAAATGAGGCCGTCGTAGAACGGCTGGCCCTCATGCTCGGCGTAGTTGGCCTTCGCCTGCTCGTCGGTCACCATGCCCAGCTCCATGCGCTCGATCTTGAGGCCCGCGCGCTCGAAGCGGTTGACGATCTCGCCGATGTGGCCGTTGCGCACGCCGTCGGGCTTGATCATCGTGTAGGTCTTCTGCTGTGCCATGTTGTAGTGCCCTTTCTCTCTCTTTATACGAGGGTGTCATCCTGAGCGGAGGCGGCGAAGCCGCCGCAGTCGAAGGATCCCCTATGGCGCCGACCGACGGCTTCCGGCTTGCGCCGCACGGGATCCTTCGACTTCGCTTCCTTCGGTCGCTCCGCTCAGGATGACAAAAACGGCGTATGCCGCTTTTGTCAGTTCTGGCTCGGGAAGTACAGCTCCACGTTCGACACCTTCCACCCGATCATGTTGCGCACGAGGGATACCTTGTACTGCACGTCGCCGCCTTCGGGCGTCTTAGCCGTCACGTACACGGTGGAATCGCTCATGGACTTGTCCATGCCGTCGATCGCAGGGCTGCCCACCGTCGAGAGGAGCTCGGTCATGGACGCGGCGTTCTCCTCGGTCACCTCGCTGGCGAAGGCCGCTTTCGGATCCGAGAACAGCTGCTCGACCACCTGGTCCTGCGACGGATAGCCCCAGCCCTGCGTGTACAGGAACACGGCGGCGCCGAAAGCGACCAGCACGATCAGGATGATGGTGACGAGGATCTTGAGACCCACGTTGCGGCGCTTGCGATCCTGCTTGGCGAGACCCTTCGACCACTGCTCCAGCTCTTCGTCGCTGGCGTTGAAGAAATGATCCTCCGCGCCCGGGGCGCCGTAGGGGTTCGTCTCGGCCTGGGCGTACGGATCGGCGTAGTAGTACGGTTCCTGGCCGCCCGCCGCGTACGGATCCTGATCCACGTACACGGCCGTGCCGTCGGCGGCCACGTCGAGCCCCGACATGTCGGCAACGGGCGCCACCGGAGCCATCACCTGAGTGATCTCGGACGTGCCCTGGGCGACCGCGGCGATTGCGCGCTGGTAGTCGACGCTGGCCGAGTCGCTGAGGAAGTACGTCTTGTCGGCGATGGACTCGTCGAAGGCGTTCACGGCCTTCTGCATCTGGCCGCTGGCCACGTAGGCCTGGCCGAGGTTCGCGTACAGCTTGTTGCGCGTGTCGGGCTGCATGTCGAACTGCAGCGCGCTTTCATAGGAGGCCACGGCGTCGGCCGGACGGTCGAGCGCCATGAAGCACACGCCGAGGTTGAGCAGCGCCTTCGTGGGATCGGGGTTGGCCTCGTCGAGCGCGGCCTCGCGAAACGCCACGCCGGCCTCGGCCGACTTGCCCAGCTTCAACAGCGCGTTGCCCATGCCCGAGTAGGCCTTGTAGGACGCATCGTACTTGGCGTCGGACACGGCGATCTCGAAGTGCTTGACGGCGTCCTCGTAATCATGCAGCGAGGCGTAGGCCATGCCGAGGTTGTAGTTCACCGCGCCGCACGCGTCGTAGGCCGCATCGGCGGTCGCCTGCGTGTAGGCGTGGATGGCCTCGTTCGGGTTCTTGAGCTTGACCAGGCAGTTGCCGATCTGGTGGTACAGCAGCCCCACCTCGCCGGGTGCAAGCGAGCTGCCCGCATCCTGCAAGCACTGCGTGTAGGCAGCCAGGGCGCCTTGGAAGTCCTTGCGCGCGTACGCCGCCCGGGCTTGCTGGAATAAGTCGTTGTTCATCTGCTTCCTTCGTATCTTCGCGGAATCGCCTCGGCGTCTCGGATCGCTATTCGGCGGCGTTCTCGATCTCGACGCTCTCGATCACGTCGCCTACGCGCAGCTGGCCGATGACGTCCATGCCGTCGATCGTCTGGCCGAACACCGTGTAGCCCGAGTCCAGCATGGGCTGGGCGCCCAGGCACAGGTAGAACTGCGAGCCGGCGGAGTTGGGATCCTGGGAGCGCGCCATGGCCAGCGAGCCGTCGAGGTGCTTGTTGTTGGGGTTCGTGGAGAACTCCTCCTTGATGGAATAGCCCGGGCCGCCCGTGCCGAGGCCCGCGAACGGGTTGCCGGCCTTCTTGACGACCTCTTCGGGCGTGAGGTCGCGCGTGTTCGGGCAGCCGCCTTGGATCACGAAGCCGGGAACGTGGCGGTGGAACTTCAGGCCGTCGTAGAAGCCCTTGCGCGCCAGCTCGACGAAGTTGCCCACGTGGATGGGGGCGTCCTTGCCCGCCAGCTGCACGCGGACGGTGCCCTTCGACGTGGTGATGACGGCGACCTCGTCGCCGGTCGGCTGGTATTCCGGAGTGTACTGCGCCATGGGTCGGCTCCTTTTCGTTTGCTTGCTATCATGCGCCCACGCGAAACGGGGCGAAAGTATCGCATACAAGGTTGAAGTTTAGCAGGTCAAGTCCGCCAGACCGGAAAAATCGTAGAACATCCACGGCGAGCAGAAGCGCTGCGGAAACGGGGGCGGATCGGCACGGCAACCGCCGATGCGCGCGGAGATCGACAGGGCGCGCCTGCGCTAGCGCGCTGCCTCCGGATCGAGGTACACGCGCGAGCCCGTAGCGCCGCGCTGGCCCTGGTACTTGCCGGCGTAGGGGTTCTTCGCCGCCTCGTCCAGCTGGGCGAACACCAGCTGCCCCACGCGCCTGCCCGAGCGCAGCTCCAGCGCGCAGCGGTTCGCGTTGAACAGCTCCAGCGTGATCTCGCCTTCGAAGCCCGGATCCACCCAACCGGCGTTCTGCACGAACAGCCCCATGCGCCCCAGCGAGCTGCGCCCTTCCACGAAGGCGGTGAGGTCGGCGCCCAGGCGCACGTACTCCATGGTGGTTGCCAGCACGAACTGGCCCGGCAGCAGGATGTAGCGGTCGGTGCGGATCGTCTTGTAGGCGATCTCGTCCTCCAGCCCCACGATGCCGCTCGGCGTGTCCTCGACGATGCCGAACGTGTCGCCCAGGCGGATGTCCACGCTGGCGGGCTGGATCTGCTCCGGCTCGAGGGGCTCGATGGCAAGGCTTCCTTCGGCGAGGAGCTTCTCTATGGTCTTGTCAGACAGGATCATGGGCTTTCCTTTCGCGAGCGGTTCGTGCGTTCAGGGACGAGTCGGGGGCGACAGCGGGGCTAGAGGCGTTCGAAGACGCTGACCACCTCGACATGGTAGGTTTGCGGGAACATGTCGACGGGCTGGACGCTAGTCAGGCGATACCCTTGGCTCTCGAAGCGCGCGACATCGCGCGCCCAGGTGGCGGGGTTGCAGCTGACGTAGGCCACGCGTTCCGGCGCGGCGGCGGCGATGCTCTCCACCACGCCGTCGGCCAGGCCCGCGCGAGGCGGATCCACCACCAGCGCGTCGAGGCCGCCCAGCTCCGGAAGCTCGCGCGCCGCGTCGCCGCCGATCACCTCGAGATCCACGCGGTTCATGTCGGCGTTGCGGCGCAAGTCGCGCACCGACGAGCCCGCGGCCTCCACGGCCAACACCTCGGCGCCCGCCTGCGCGAGCGGCACCGAGAACGTGCCGCCGCCAGCGTACAGGTCGGCGATCAGCAGGTCGTCGAGCCCTTCGGGCCCGTCCTCGCCCATGCGTCCGCCCAAGCCCTCGATCACGCAGGCGATCAGCTTCTCGGCCTGCGCGGTGTTCACCTGGAAGAACGACGGCGCGCTGGCCAGGTAGCGGGCGTCGCCCAGCTGTTCCTCCCAGCATCCCTTGCCGTCGAGCGTCTCGACGCCCTTGATCTTGCGGGCCTTGCCGGGGTCGGCCATGACGCGCACGATGCTGGTGGCCTTGACGGCGCTCTTGACGGTTTTGGCGATGTGTCCGCGCGGGAAGGAGCCGGGACTCGTCCACAGGGCTACTTCCAGATCGCCCGTGTGCAGGCTGTGGCGCACGCCCACGCGGAAGATGCCGAGGTCGGCCGACCCTTGCGCGAAGCGCAGCGCGCCGCGCAGCGCCTTGGGCGCCTTGGCGATGGCGTCGTGAGCGAGGGGGCAGGCGCCCGGCGAGGCGATGTCGTGCGCGCCCTCGCGGTGGAACCCCAGTTGGAACGTGCCGCGCTCGTCCATGGCCGCGCCCAGCTCCAGCTTGTTGCGGTAGCCCCACTGGCGCTTGCTCGGCAGACAGGGGCGCACCAGCTCCTCGGCGCGCTCGCGGCCGAACTTCGCCGTGCGCTCGAGCGCCGCCGCCACGTTGGCGCGCTTGGCCTCCAGCTGCGCGTCATAGGACAGGTGCTGCCAGGGGCATCCTCCGCAGGCCGCGCCCGCCTCGCAGCGCGGGCGGACGCGCAGCTCGGAGGGCTTGACGAGCCGCGCGATGCGCGCGCGGGCGAACGTCGGCTTGTCCTCGACGATCTCCAGCGCGGCCACGTCGCCGGGCGCGCCGCCCTCCACGAACACGGCCTTGCCGCTCTCCAGGCGGCCGACCGCCTCGCTGCCGTAGCCCATGCGCTCAATCGTTATGGTTTCTTCCATGAATACGCCCAAATCTCGTTTTTGTTTTTCCGTTTCGTCCATGATAGCGTATAATCTCCTCCACCGTGCCCTTGTAGCTCAGGGGATAGAGCGTCTGCCTCCGGAGCAGAAAGCCGCAGGTTCGAATCCTGTCAAGGGCACCAGGTAAACGATACGAGGCCGGAATCCGTTCCCGGCCTCGTTTTTTATTGTCGGCGCATCGTCTGATTCGACGCTGAGACGGCGATGACGCCGAGATCGCCGCGCCATGGCGAAAACGGGGCGGTTTGGTAACCCCAAAACCTTTCCGCTTCCCAATTCGCCGGCGCGCCGAAGCGGAAGCCCGACATCAGCCCAGGTCGATTTTTTCGGCATCCCGTCGCGAGTTGCAACCGATTACCAAACCGCCTCGTTTTTACCCGGTCACGCCCTTTTCGCCGTCATCCCGCGCTAACACCAGCAGGGAGCACCCCGGCTAACGCCGCGCGGGTTCCTTCGGCTCCGCGCTGGCGCGCTGCGAGCAGGATGACAGGTGGAGGCTTCGCTCGTTCGGGGCAGCTTCGGCCGAGACGGCTACTCGATGTCCGAGAGGATCTCGCCGGGCGCATCGCCGGCGTCGAGGAAGATCTTGCGCGTCACGAAGTTCCACACCATGACGATGAACGTGGCGCCGATCTTCACGATGAGGTAGTGGATGCCCAGAAACTCCACGCCCGCCCACATGCAGCCGTTGTTGAGGCCCAGGCCGATAACCGACAGCACGACGAAGATGGCGAACTCGCGGCGGCGGCTCATGCCCTCCTTATGGGTGAACACGTAGCGCATCGACGCCGCGTAGTTGAACACGACCGAGGCCGTGAACGAAATGGTGGCGCTGACGAGGTAGTTCACGCCGAACGCCTCGGTGAGCAGAGCAAGTAAGCCGTAGTCGATGACGAAAGCGATGACGCCCACCACGCCGAACTTCATGATCTGAGCAACGAGCTTCTTCACCGCGCGCGTCCTTTCGCTCTACGCGCCCCCTCCCCGCGAGCGCCCTCTCAAAAACCTGTCCATTGTGGCATATACGAGATGGATATCAAGGGGTTTGCTCAGATGGCCATCCATTCCGCTCATGCGGCTGCGCTCCTCGTCCTCGACGAACGCGTTGGCCGTCATCGCGACGATGGGCACCGAACGCGCGTCGTCGCGGTCGAGCGAGCGAATGACGCGGGTCGCCTCGTAGCCGTCCATCTCGGGCATCTGGATGTCCATGAAGATCAGGTCGACGGAGCCCGGGTGCGAGCGCTCGAACGCGCGCACGGCCTCGGCGCCCGTGGACGCCGCCAGGACCTCGGCACCCGCCATGGCCAGCACCTCGGTGGCTATCTCGCGGTTGAGCTCGTTGTCTTCGGCGACGATGACGCGCCTGCCGGAGAAATCGTACGAAACTCCGTCGCCGTGCGTTCGGGACCGCGCGGCGAACGCATCGTCGCACGTGGCGGCCCCTTCGCCCGAGGCTCGTCCGAACGGCACGTCCACCGTGAAGGTCGACCCCTTCCCCACCTCGCTCGACAACGATATACGACCGCCCATCATCTCCGTGAACCGCTTCGTGATGGCAAGGCCCAGACCCGTGCCTCCGCGTCTGCATGAAGACTCGTCGCCCTGCTCGAAAGACGAGAATATCCGCTCGCGGTTCTCCGGCTTGATGCCGCAACCCGTATCGGTCACCGAGAAGCGCAGCCAGATCGCGTCGTCGTGCGCAGCATCCTCTTCCGGCGGCGCGGGAAGCTCCTCTATGCGCAGCGTGACGCTGCCGTCGCGAGGAGTGAACTTGAAAGCGTTGCCAACGAGATTGTAAACGATCTGGTTCAGCCGAAGCCCGTCGCCGACGAGCAGCGAGGGCAGCGCGCCCACTTCTTCCGTCTTGTAGCGAATCCCCTGTTCGAGAGCCTGCGTTC
>NZ_DBFEGU010000093.1:0-8036 GCF_048329335.1 Eggerthella sp.
CGCCACGTCGATGGCGGGGATGCTCGAACGATCGAGCGGACCCGAAGCGTCGGGTTCCCCGGCGGACTCGGGTTCGACGGCGGATGCCGTGCCCTCGAAGTCGGGATCGGACTCGCCGGCCTGCGCATCCTCGGGGCCGTCGTCAGCCGCGATCGAGCGCAGCGTCGCATCGCTCGTGGACGCCGCGGCGACGGCCGCCATACGGCCGGTCAGGGGAAATCCGCAATCGTTGCAGAATTTCGCGCCGTCTTTGTTCTCAGATTGACAGTTCGGACAGATCATGCTGGCTTTCTCCCTCGCGCAAATGGCACATACGACGATTGTAGCCGAAAACGGGCCGAGCGCAGCCGGACAACGCCCCGTTTGCACGCTTCGTGACAATACCTGCAGAAAATAGGCGAGCTTCCAGGTTGGCGCAGCCGATCGGCGATAAGCGCCGAGCCGTTCCGGCCGCCGGCGGCCGGGCAGACAGAGCCCTTAAGCCCCTTCGCCGTAGCCGAAACGGCGGATCTGGTTCGCGTCGCGGCGCCAGTTCTTCTTCACCTTCACCGACAGGTCCAAGAACACGCGGCAGCCCAGCAGCTGCTCGAGGTCCTGGCGCGCCTCGGTGCCGATCTGCTTGATGGCCGCGCCCTTCTTCCCGATGATGATGCCCTTCTGGCTGTCGCGCTCCACGTACACGATGGCGAAGATGCGGTAGAGATCCTTCTTGCGATCGTACTCCATCTCCTCCACGCGCACGCCGATGGCATGGGGCACCTCGTCGTGGAACGAACGCAGGATCTTCTCGCGGATGAACTCGGCCACCACCACCTCGATGGGCTGGTCGGTCTCCATATCGGTCGGGAACCACGCCGGACCCGGCGGCAGCAGCGCCACCACCTCGTCGACGAAATCCTGCACATGCTCGCCCGTCTGGCTCGACAATTCCACCACGGCGTCCCAATCGCCCAGCTGGGCTGCGGCGAAGCGCTGGCGATCCAGCTGCTCGCCGTCCACGAGGTCGATCTTCGACAGCACGAGGATCTTCTTCGAGCGCGCGCGCTTGAGCTGAGCGGCCACCCACTCGTCGCCCGTGCCGACCGGCTTCGACGCGTCCACGAGGAAGGCGACCACGTCCACGTCCTCGAGCGCCTTGAGTGCCGACGTGTTCAGCTCCTCGCCGAGGGCGTCGTGCGGCTTGTGCAGGCCCGGCGTGTCCACGAGGATGAGCTGGAAGCCCTCGCGCGTGAGCACCGCGCGAAAGCGATGGCGCGTAGTCTGCGCCGTGTTCGACGTGATGGCGATCTTCTTGCCCATAATGGCGTTGATCAGCGTGGACTTGCCCGCATTCGGGCGCCCGACCAGCGTGACGAACCCTGACTTGAACGAATCGCCGACTGCGGGATAGATGTTGTCCATGAAAAGCCTTCCGATGTTTCCGATGCGTTAGACGAACAGCGCCGCAAGGCGCGGGACGAACACGGCGGCGGCTACCGCCACCGCGCCCAGCGCGCACACGAGCACTGCGCCGGCGGCGCAGTCTTTCGCGTGCTTGGCGAGCTCGGCGTAGTCGGGCGACACGAGGTCGACCACCGATTCGACGGCCGTGTTCAGGCATTCGGCGGCCAGCACGAGCACGATGCAGATGACGATGGCCGCCCACGACGCCGCGTCGATGCCGAGCGCGGCGCCGAGCAGCACTGCCGCGGCGCCCACCGCGAAATGTATCTTCATGTTGCGTTGCGTGCGCGCAGTGTAGACGACGCCTTCCCATGCGCACGAGAACGCGCGTCCGAGCGAGAACCGGGCGCGCGAATCCTTGTCAGCACGGTTGCGGACGAACCTCACGCCGTCCGCCGCACCGTCCTCCGGCGACGGCTTCCCCTCCGTGCGTTCGCCTTCGCCCATGGCGTCAGTCGCGTTCATGCAATCCAGCCCCTCCCCCGATCTCAGCGCTTGGACCAGGCTTCGAGGATCTCGGCCTCGCGCTTCTCCATGACCTCGGCTTCGTCATCTTCGATGTGATCGTAGCCGCACAGGTGCAGAAGGCCATGGACGAGCAGCAAGCTGATCTCCTCCTCGAACGTGGTGCCGAACTCGCGCGTCTGGCGGCTGGCCACGTCGGGGGCGATCACCACGTCGCCCAGTTCGTAGACGGGATCCTCCGCCAGCGTCATAGCCGACAGGTCGTCGTCCACGCCGTCGCACTCGAAGGACAGCACGTCGGTAGGGCCCTCCTTGTGGCGGTAGCGCTCGTTGAGCTCGGCGATAGCCTCGTCGGTGACGAAGCTGATGGACACCTCGGTGTTGAAGGGCTTGTCCTCGCGCGCCAGCACGAACTGGGTCAGCTCGTGCAGCGGCAGCTTCTCGAGGTCTTCTTTGCGGTAGTCGTAGTTGATCTGGATATCCATGATACCTCAAGCCTTTCTGCTTGCCTGATCGTAGGCCGAGACGATGGCGGCCACCAGGGAATGCCGAACCACGTCCTTGCCGGTGAAATCGCAGAACGCGATATCGTCGATGTCCTCGAGGATGGCCCGCACGCCTTTGAGGCCCGAGACGCCGCGCGGCAGGTCGAGCTGGGTCACGTCGCCCGTGACCACCATCTTCGAGCCGAAGCCCAGGCGCGTGAGGAACATCTTCATCTGCTCAGGCGTGGTGTTCTGCGCCTCGTCGAGGATGATGAAGCTGTCGTTCAGGGTGCGCCCGCGCATGAACGCGAGCGGGGCGATCTCGATGACGCCGCTCTCGACGAGCTGCGTGGCGCGCTCCATGTCGGTCATGTCGAACAGAGCGTCGTAAAGCGGGCGGATGTAGGGATCCACCTTCTCGGTGAGGGTTCCGGGCAGAAAGCCCAGGCTCTCCCCCGCTTCCACCACGGGGCGCGTGAGGATGATGCGGCCGACCTCCTTGCGCTTGAGCGCAGCCACGGCCATGGCCATGGCGAGGTACGTCTTGCCGGTGCCCGCGGGCCCGATGCCAAACGTGATGGTATGCTCGCGGATGGCGTCGACGTAGCGCTTCTGGCCCGCCGTCTTCGGACGGATGGCCCGGCCGCGGTACGTGAGCAGGATGTCCTCGCGCAGCGCCTGCGGGCTGAACTCGGCCGTGCGCAACAGGTCGATGGCGTGCCGCACGTACTCGAGCGTAGGCTCGCCGCCGCCTTCCACGAGCTTGATGAGATCCGAGAACAGCGCCGTGAGCGACTGCACCTCCAGCGGATCGCCGACGAGCTCGACCGTGTCGCCGCGAACCGTGATCCGCGAGGCGAACGCATCCTGCACGACATGGAGGATCTCGTCCGCAGGGCCGACGATGAGCGCCATGTTCACGCTTCGGGGGGCCGTGAGGGTGATTTGGGTTTGGTCAGTCATGGGGGCATTGTACCACGCACGGCCGGCGCGCGCTTCGATGTCATCGAACCGACAAGGGAATATAGTGCAGGTGATCAAGATCTGCCGGGAACGGCGAGGCGGTTCGAGGTCGCGCCGCTCCCGCCTCGCATCTTCGCTCCGAAAACACGCCTCAGGGTCGTTTTCCGTGTGTTACGGGCGAAGACGCATTGCCCGCACGCGCACCCGCGTCCTCAGGCCAGCCGGTAGGCCCACAGCGCCTTCGTCTGGCCGAGCACCGTGTCCACGTTCCAGGCTCTGTTCGAGCGCTCGGCCGAGTACGGATCGTTGATGCGCAGGTTCCCGTCGCCGTCGATGCCGGTGACGACGAAGAAGTGGCCGTTGTCGGTGAAGTCTCCAGGGCCGACGTTGCAGACGAGCACGGCGCCGCCTTCGAGCGCCGCGCGCACGCTGCCCGCATCGACCGAGAGCGCCTCGCAGGAAAGGCCGAGCGAGGCTGCCTCGCTCACGAGGAACGAGGAGTCGGTGCCGTCGAACGCCGTCTCAAAGCCGCCGTCGCTCGCACGTTTCCCCATATCGTAGGGCGACAGATCGCCCTTGCCGGTGAGGCCCTGGTACACCATGGAAAGCGACGTGGGGCAGCATCCCGTCAGCGCGAACGTCGTGGAGCTGTACACGGTGGAGCCCCAGCGCTGATCCCACTGGTAGAGACGCGGCACCTCGCCTGAGGCGGGGTCGTCCGTACCGAGGGCGCTCTCGGCCGGATAGGCGTCGGGAAACGTGCGCACGAAGGGCACGGCCTCGGGCTCGACGGCGGCCAGCTTGAGCAGCTTGTACTGCACCGCTTCGCCGTCCACGGCGTAGGCGTCCGGATGGGCGGCGATCCATGCCGCGTCGTCGCTCGCCGAAGCCGCTTGGACGAGCTGGGCGGCCAAATCGTCGCCGAGCACGGCCTTGAGCTTGGCCTCGTCGATAGGATCGCGCTGCGTCTGCTGCTGGACGGGAGCCCGGTCAGCCTCGTCCGGCGCCTGCGTCGCAGCGCCGGCGGCCATGCAGCCGCGAACGCCCGCGACAAGCACGACGACCAGCACGATCGCGGCCGCCGCGATCGCGAGGCGCTTGGGACCGACGGCGCGCACGAGGTTCGTCGCAGCCTCGGAGAAGGCGAACAGGAGCTCCGAGCCGTGCGCCTCCCATGAGTGCCGATTGCCCGTTCCAGGACGGCTCGAACGGAGACGACCCGAGCTTATCGGCTCGCGCGCGTCATGCACGCCGTGCGTATCGCGGCCGGTGGGCGCTTCCCCGCGCATGCGCGCCTTGCGCTCCTCGAGCCTCCTGCGCGCCCGCTCGCGCGCCTCGTCGTCGCCCATTCGCGCCTCCCGTTTTAAATCGCTATTCTGACTAGTATACAGCCTATCGGAAAACAGAGGCATTTCGAATCGCCTCATTCAAGAAAGGGCCAGCAGCCGCAGGGGTTCAGAAAACAAGAGAGGCTGCCATCATGGCAGATACGAAAACCCGAACATCGACGCGCTCTCCGAAATTGCCCGAGGACTCGGGGTGAGCATACGCGACCTGTTCCAATACGCGCTCTCCGTGAAGAGCTTCCCGTGCCGGAAAACGACTGCCCCGCCGTTAAACCAAGATTGACGCAGCCCGTTCTGAGCATCGCGCGCCCATGGCGATCCTTCGCGCAAACAGGCCGCTCGCCCGCTCTTGGCGCGCCGGTTCGGGGGCGATGCGCGACCGACTACAGCGTCACCTCGACCAGCGCGCCCGGGGCGGCGCCGGCGGGGGCGGGCACCTCGAAGTAGCTCTCCGTCATGGCGACGCCGCCCTCCTCCACCAAGGCGAGCTCGACGGTTCCGGCGCGGCGGGCGCGCTCGGATGCGCGCAGCTCGTCGCCCAGCGCGCGCAGCATGGCGGCGCGGGCTTCCTTGACGGCGGGCGGCACTTGGTCGGCGCGCTCGGCGGCGGGCGTCCCGATGCGCGGCGAGTACGGGAACGCGTGGATCTTCGCGAAGCGGCAGGCGCGCGCCACGTCGAGCGTCTCCTGGAACTCGGCATCGGTCTCGCCGGGGAAGCCGGCGATGATGTCGGTGGACAGCGCCAGCTGCGGGATCCGGCGGTAGAGCCGCTCCACGAGCGCGACGAAACGCTCCGCGTCGTAGGGGCGCGCCATCTCGCGCAGCACCTTCGAGCTTCCCGCCTGCAACGGCAGGTGCAGATGACGGCAGACGCGGCCGTCCGCCGAAGCCAGAAGGTCGATGAGCGCATCGTCCACATCGCGCGGCTCGATACTGGACACGCGGAAGCGCGCCGGGGCCTCGCCGGGCGCGTGCAGGTCGGCCGTCTCGTCGAGCAGGCGTCGCAGCAGAGCGGCCAGCCTGATCGCGGAGGGGTCGCGCCGTCCTCCGTCGCAGTACGACCCCAGGTTTATACCCGTGAGCACGATCTCCCGCGCGCCGGCGCGGGCATAGGACGCGCACTCGCGCACGACGTCGTCGGCCGGACGGCTGGTCGCGCGCCCGCGTGCCACGTGCACGATGCAGTACGTGCACGCGTTGTCGCAGCCGTCCTGCACCTTCACGCCCACGCGCGTGCGGAAGCCGGATCCGATATGGAGGGGCGCGTCCTCGCCGGGAGAAAAGGGCGCCTCGTCGAACAGGGCATCGATGGCCTGCGCCAGCTGGGCCTTCCCCACCACGCTCACGCGCTCGTCGAGCGCCTCGTAGAACGCGGCGTCGATGGCGGCGGCGCAGCCGGTGACCAGCACGCGGGCATGGTCGTTCGCGCGCAGGGCGCGGCGCACGGCCTTGCGGGTCTTCTTCTCGGCCTCCCCCGTGACCGTGCACGTGTTCACCACGATGAGGTCGGCGGACGCTTCGGACGTCTCGACACCGCGCAGGGCGAGGCGCGCCGCCGCATCGTCCGACTCCACGCGGTTCACCTTGCATCCCAGGTTGACGACGGCGAAATTCACGATTGCCCGCCTGCCTCGCACGCGTCCCCGGCTTCCTCGCGACGGCTTTCGACATGGGCGGACGTGCGTTCCTGCGCTTCGCGCGCGTCGTGCATCATGCGGCCCAGCTCGTGCAGGACGAGCGCGGGAGCCACGATGCCGGCCGTCTCGGTTCGCAGGATGGACGAGCCCAGCGACACGAGCGACGCACGCGGGTTGCAGGCCAGGAGCGCGTCCGCCTCGCTTCGCGAAAGGCCCCCTTCGGGGCCCACCACCACGGCGATGCGCGCGTTCTCGGGAAGCGCGCGGTCGAGCCGGAGGCCGCGCTCGAGCGCCTTCTCGATGCGCGCGTCCAGCAGCGCCTCCTCCCAGCACACCAGCACGGCGGTGGCGTGCGCCAAGGAGGCGCACACATCCGCCAGCGCCATCGGCTCGCCCACCTCGGGACACGCGCGCTGGCCGGACTGCATGGCCGCGCTCTTCGCGATGGCGCGCCATCGCTGCGTCCTCGCCGCGGCCTTCTTCGCATCGAGCCTCACGATGGAGCGCTCGCACGACATCGGAACGAACGCCGAAACGCCCAGCTCGGTGGCGTGTCGGATCACCGTCTCCATCTTGTCGCCCTTGGCCAGGCCCTGCACGAGCATCACGAGGGGGCGCTCCTCGTCGTCGAGGCGCTGCGCGATGCGCACCACCGGGACCGCATCGTCGAAAGCGGTGATCTCGCACTCGAAGTAGTCCTGCGCGGCGTCCACCACCGCGATATGCTCGCCCGGCGCAAGCCGCAGCACGCGAGCGTGCTTCGCGTCGTCCGGCGACAAACGCAGCGGGAAAGACGGCGCCCCCTCGTCGGCAAGCACCTGGTCGTGCAGGTAGAAATGCTGCAGGGACATGGCGACCCGCTAGTTGAACGCGTCGCGGAGCTTCTGAAGCGGGGTGCGCTCGTCGGCCACGTCCTCGCCCAGCTCCTCGGCCAGCTTCTCCAGCAGCTCGCGCTGCTTCTTCGTCACCTTCTTGGGCACCACGACGTTCACGTGCACGTACATGTCGCCGCGCGACTCGCTGCGGAACTTCGGCATGCCGAAGCCCTTCACGCGAACCACCTGCTCGTTCTGGCAGCCTTCGGGAATGCGCACCTGCACCTTCTCGTCCTCGAAGATGCCGTCGATCTCGATCTCGGCGCCGAGGGTGGCCTGTACGATGGAAACGTTCGCGCGCGCATGCAGGTTGTCGCCGTCGCGCTCGAAGAACTCGTGCGGCTGGATGCGGCACGTAACGATGAGGTCGCCCGGGCGGGCGCCGTGCATGCCGGCCTCGCCGAAACCGGACAGGCGCAGCTGCTGGGCGTCGCGAATGCCCACGGGCACCTCGACGGTAACGCGCTGGCGGTCGGGCACGCGGCCCTGCCCCTCGCACTCGGGGCACGGGTTCTCGATGGTGTGGCCGGTGCCGCCGCAGGTCTTGCACGTGGTGGCCGTCTGCATGTCGCCGAGGAAGGTGTGCTGGATGGTGACCACGCGGCCTTGGCCGTGGCAATCGGGGCAGGTGATCTCGCGGCCGTCGGGGCCGAGGCCCGACCCTTCGCAGTCGGGGCACGGCGCCAGGCGATCGTACACGATCTCCTTCTTGGCGCCCGCGGCCACTTCCTCCAGCGTCAGGCGCAGGCCCACGCCCATGTCACGACCTTCCTTGCGCATAGGCGCGCGGCCGGCGGCCTGCCCGCCGAAGAAGGAGCTGAA
>NZ_DBFEGU010000094.1:0-8306 GCF_048329335.1 Eggerthella sp.
GCCCCTGTTCGCCTACGACCTGCCGGCGTGCGTGCACACGAAGCTCGATCCCACCATGCTGGTGCGCCTCGGCGAGGACGGCGTACTGCAGGGCGTGAAGGACTCGTCGGGCGACGACGTGTCGTTCCGCTGGCTGTGCCTGCAGAACGAGGACGCCGGCCACCCGCTGCAAGTGCTGACCGGCCACGAGGTGGTCGTGGACGGCGCCTACCTGGGCGGTGCCGACGGCTCGGTTCCGGGTCTGGCGAACATCGATCCGGCAAGCTACGTGGAGCAGTGGCGCGCCGCGCAAGCCGGCGACTGGGAGCGCGTGCGCGAGATCCAGAATCACCTCGCACGCCTCATGTACGTCACGCGCGAGGTGAAGGCCACCGTGGGCTTCGGCGCGGGCGTGGGCGCGTTCAAGACGGCGCTGTGGCAGATGAGCGTGTTCAACACGAACCAGATGCGCGAGCCCGTGTGCGCGCTCGAAGGCGAGGACGTGGAGCAGATCGTCGCCGTGCTGAAGCGCGCGGGACTCATGGACGCCGACGCGCCGATCCGCCAGGCGCACTGGGATGCGTGCCCCGTCTCGCCCGGCGCTCCGGCTTGCAAGTAGCGTGAGCGCCGCATGAGCGTCGAACATCCATGCACGATTGCCGCCTTCGACGTGGGCGGCACGAAGATGGCGGGTGCGCTCGTGCGCTATTCCGCCGCCGATGCGGCGCCGACGGTGGACGCCCTGCGCAGCGTTCCCACGGAAGCCCAGCGCGGCGGCAGCGCCGTGCTGGACACCCTGGCCTCGCTCGTGGCCGACGTGGTAGCCGATGCCGAAGACGACGTTGTCGGCATCGGCGTGGGGACGGCCGGGCTCGTGGACGTGCGCACGGGCGGCATCGCGTTCGCCAACGAGCTCATGCCCGGCTGGACCGGTCAGCCCGTAGCCGAGCGTCTGAGCGCGTCGCTCGGCCTTCCCGTGGCCGTGCTCAACGACGTGAAGGCTCATGCGCTCGGCGAAGCTCGTTGGGGCGCTGCCCGCGGCGCTCAAACCTGCTTCGTTATCGCAGCGGGCACCGGGCTCGGCGGCGGCATCGTGGCGAACGGCCGCGTGCTGCTAGGCGCGCACGGGTTCGCAGGCGAGCTGGGGCGAACGCCCTGCCCCGATGCGCTGGGCACGCCGCGCGCCTGCGGCACCGCCAGCGAGCTTGAATCCATCGCGGCCGGCAGCGGAATCGAAGCCCGTTACGTCGCAGCAGGAGGCGAACGCCTTGCGGGAGACGAGATAGCCAGGCGCGCCGCAGACGGCGAGGAGCTGGCACGCCGCATCATTCTGGAGGCGGGCGCGGTGCTCGGCGAAGCCATCGCAACCTGGACGGATCTGCTGGATCCGGAACTTGTCGTGCTCTCAGGCTCGGTATGCAACGCCGGAAAAGCCTGGAGAGCCGCCCTGCAAGAAGGCTTCGAGCGACAGGCGCCTTCCGTGATGCACGGCCTGCCCATCGTCGATGCCGCGCTCGGCAGCCGAGCCCCGCTCATCGGAGCCGCCGAATACCTGCTCGATACCCTGAAAGGACGATCATGACCGATCCCCTGATTTCCTCCCTGCAAGGCAAGCTCATCGTCAGCTGCCAGGCCTACGTGGGCGAGCCGATGCGCCACCCCGAAACCATGGCGCAGGTTGCCCTGTCCGCCGAACGCGGCGGCGCAGCCGCTATCCGCTGCCAAGGCCTTGCCGACATCGCCGCCATCAAAGGCCAGGTGGAAATCCCCGTCATCGGCCTTTGGAAAGAGGGGCACGACGGCGTCTACATCACGCCGACGCTGCGCCACGCGCGCGCCTGCATCGCCGCCGGCTCCGACGTGGTGGCCATCGATGCCACGGCACGCCCCCGCCCCGACGGTCGCACCTTCGAGGAGACCGTGGAGGCTTTGCGCGGTGAAACGCTGATCATGGCCGACTGCTCCTGCATGGACGACGTGCAACGGGCGCTCGAAGCCGGTGCGGACATCGTGTCCACCACCCTGGCGGGCTACGTGCCCGGCGGCCGCGAGAAAACCGCCGGCCCCGACCTCGAGTTCCTGCGCGAGGCCGTCGCCGCAGCGGGCGACGTGCCCGTGTTCTGCGAGGGTCGCATCCACACGCTCGCCGATGCGCAGGCGGCCATGGAGGCGGGAGCCTTCGCCATCGTGGTGGGGACGGCCATCACCCACCCGCAGTCCATCACTTCCTGGTTCGCCGACGCCATCGGCTAGGACGCGCCGAATCCGATGCGCGAAGCCCTGGAGGGGATCATCCCCCCCCCTCCAGGGCTTTTTTCATGCCCGTCAGCTCACGTGCGCCTCGGCGGTGACACGCGCCTCCGGATCGTCCAGAACCGAGCGGTCGAGGCCGCCCGCAACATGCGAGGCTGTAATGCCCGCCACCATGGAGTCGCTGACGTTGAGGGCGGTGCGACCCATGTCGATGAGCGGCTCCACGGATGCGAGGACGGCCACCACCTCGATAGGAAGCCCCATCGTCCCCAACACGATGAGCGAGGCAAACGTCGCTCCCCCGCCCACTCCTGCCACACCGAACGAGCTGATGGCCACCACGGCGATGAGCGGCACGAAGAACGTAGGAGACAGCACGTCGATGCCTACGGTAGGCGCCACGATGGTGGCCAGCATCGCCGGGTACACGCCCGCGCACCCGTTCTGCCCGATAGACATGCCGAAGCTTGCCGCGAGGTTCGCCGACGCGCTGTCCACGCCCAGGGCTTTATGCTGCGTCTCGATGTTGAGCGGCAGCGCGCCCGCGCTCGAACGCGATACGAACGCGAAGCTGAGCACGGGAAACGCCTTCTTGAAGTAGGTCGCCGGATTCACGCGGTTCGCCAGCAAGATGAGACAATGCACGCACAGCACCGCCAGCAACGCGCCGTAAGACACGAGCACGAACTTTCCCAGTCCGAGGATGGCGCGGTAATCGCTCGCGGCCATCACCTTCGCGATGAGCGCGAGGATACCGTACGGGGTGAGCCCTAGCACCATGGCCACTATCCGCATGACGATGCCGTACAGGCTGTCGATGAGGCTCTTGAAGAAGTCTGCCTGCTCAACGTCTTTATCGCGCAACCTGAGATACGCAACGCCGAGGATAGCCGAGAAGATGACGACCGCGATGGTGGAGGTGGATCGGGCGCCCGCGAGGTCGGCGAAGGGGTTCGTCGGGATGAACGAGAGGATTTCCTGCGGCAGCGTAAGGCTGGCAGCCTCGCTCTGCTGGGAGGCGAGCGACGAAAGCTCGGCGGCATCGGGGGTCGCGGCATCGAGGAAGCCCGCATGCGCAAGCCCGGTCAGAACCGTCGCACCCCAGCCTAGCACGGCCGCAACGGTCACCGTGCCCAGCAGCACGGCCAACACCGCGAAGGCGATGCGCCCGAAGTGTTCGGTGACCTCCGCGCGCGTGAACGCCCCGACGATGGCCACGAACACGAGCGGCATGACGAGCATCTTCAACAAGCCGATATAACCCTGTCCCACGATGGATATCCAGTCGAGCGCCGTCGTGGCAGCATCCCCGTCGCGGCCGAGCAACAGCTGGATTCCCAAACCTAGCAGGACGCCCAGCCCGAGCGCGGTGAACACCCTCGCCGTGAAGCTTAGGCCCTTCGATCGCATGATCTTGAGCAAGACGAGCATGGCAGCGAACACCGCCAAGATACCTGCGACGGGCACCAGCACCTCCATCGACATAGGCAACGCCCTTCCTCGTTTATCCGACGAAAAAAGTAGAGTATAGGACGAGCATGCCAAGAAGAAACCGGAAAGCCGTCAAAGAGAATGAAGCGTCACCGAACGGTAGCGCCGCCGGCTGCCGCCCCCCCGAAAAAACGGCAAAGGGCGAAGGGCTCTGCACAGAGCGGCCGAGAGCGTCGGTCGCCTCCGCACGGAACCCTTCGCCCCGCTGCCGAGCCCTCGCCCGGCGCGATGAACGCAGAAAGCTACCCCAGCAGCTCGCCTCGCAGGATCACGTGGCGCACGCGGAGGTTCTCATCGAGCACCACGGCGTCGGCGATCTTGCCGACCTCGATGCTGCCGCGCTCCCCTTCCAGCCCCAACGCGCGGGCAGGATTGGCGCTGGCGGCCCGAACGGCTGCATCCAGCGGGATGCCCATGTCGCGTACGGCGACGCGCACACACGCCATGAGGTCGGTGGCCGAGCCCGCGATAGTGCCGCTGCGCAGCGTGGCGACGTTGCCCCGCACGGTGACATCCTGGCCGCCCAGCGAGTACTCGCCGTCGTCGAGGCCCGTCGCCATCATCGAGTCGCTGATAAGGATGACCCTATCGGCTCCGAAAGCGGCGAACAGGAGACGCACCATGGACGGATGGATATGCACCCCGTCGGCGATAAGCTCGGGCATCACCTCTGAATGGTCGAACGCCGCGCCGATGGGGCCGGGCTTGCGGTGGTGCAGCGGCGGCATGGCGTTGCACAGGTGCGTCATCTGCCGAGCGCCGGCTTCGATGGCCGCGCACGCGGTATCGTAGTCGGCCTGCGTATGCGCGATGGACACGCGCACGTCGGACGACACCGAGCGGATGAAATCGAGCGCGCCGTCCACCTCGGGCGCCACGTCGACCAATTTGATGAGATTGCCCGAACGTTCCTGCAAGCGACGGAACATCGCCTCGTCGGGCAGATGGAGGTAGGCAGGGTTCTGCGCGCCGATGTTGCCGGGCGAGATGTAGGGACCCTCCATGTTGATGCCCACGAGCGCCGCCCCGTCGCGCTTCGCCTCGTAGGAGGCCGCGGCATCCATGATGGGAGCCAGCACGTCTTCGGGATAGGTCATCGTGGCCGGGCAGATGGCCGTCACGCCGCACGAGGCCTCGTGCCGCGCGATGGCGTCGATGGCCTCTTCGGTGCCGTCGCAGAAGTCGTGCCCCACGCATCCATGGAAATGCAGGTCGATGAGGCCCGGAACGACGTAGCATCCCGACGCGTCGAGCACCTGACCGTCAGCCGCCGTCGCCGCAGTGCCCTGCGGGTCGACAGCCGCGAAGCGCTCGCCTTTGATGACGATGTCGGCGGACGCGAATCCCGCGCCCGTCAGAACCGAGCCGCCCCTTACTTGCACAGCGCACCCGCTGCCGGATCGACGATGACGGTGGCGTCGGGATGGAACTGCAGGATGGACGCCGGCACTTCGGGCGTGACCGGGCCGAAGAACGCCTTCTTCACGATCTCGGCCTTGTGGGAACCCTCCACCACCACGAGCACGCTGCGCGCGGCCATGATGGTGCCGATGCCCATGGTGTACGCCTGGCGCGGCACGTCTTCAACGCGGTCGAACAGGCGGCTGTTCGCCTGGATGGTGCTCTCGGTGAGATCCACGCAGTGCGTGGCCTTCGGGAACGTGTCCTCGGGCTCGTTGAAGCCGATGTGCCCGTTCGGGCCGAGGCCGAGCAGCTGCAAATCGATGCCGCCCGCCTCTTCGATGGCCTGTTCGTAGACTGCGCACACGGCCTCGGCATCGGGGTTCGAGCCCTCGGGCACATGCGTGCGTGCCTGATCGATGTCCACATGATCGAACAGGTGCTTCTTCATGAAGTAGCGGTAGCTCTGATCGTGCTCGGGATCGAGGCCGCGATACTCGTCCAGGTTGAACGTGGTCACGTCGGCGAAGCTGATCTTGCCCTGCGCGCAATCGTCAACGAGGCACGCGTACAAGCCGATGGGCGTCGTGCCCGTGGCCAGCCCCAGCACGCACGACGGATCGGCCTCGACGAACGATGCGATGCGGTCGGCTGCGCGCCGGCTCATATCCTCGGTGCTCTCGGCGATGATGAATTCCATGGAACCTCTCTTCTCTCGGATCGAACGGATGCGGATACGGATACAGATACGGATACGGATCTATGTCCAGAACTGCGCGGTTTCGATGATGTCGCGGTACGCCCACGGATACACGTCGGAGTACCAGCCCGTCTCGGGCACGAAGCACAGAAGCGCGCTGTACAGCACCGACACGGCCACCAGCACGAGCAGCACCTTCATGAGCAGGTTCTGCACGGTCGAACCGGGCTGCAGGTTCTCGTTCACGATGAACACGAGCAGCACCACCGCGGCCAGGAACATGAAGCTGAAGTCGGCGAAGTAGCGTTGCAGGATGCCGGCCATCTCCGCATCGGCCAGCGCCACGATGACGCCGCCCAGCAGCAGCACGACGATGACGCCTGCGATGGTGCGCGTGGAGCGCTGGCTCATGCGCAGCTGCAGGACGCGCTTCGCGAACGGCAGCACCCACAGCACCGGCAGGCACGCGAAGATGCCGCCGAAGGTGACTTCCTTGATGGTCTGCCCCATGTACGTGGTATCGAACGGCGCCGGCTGCAAATACGGGAACACGCCCGTGGCGCTGGGCGGCTGCAGGAAGTACGCGAACAGCGCCGGAGCCAAACGCCCGATGTTCCACCCGCGCTTCGTCATGTCGTTCACCGTGAGGTTGTAGTTCGCCCCGAAGTCCGTGAACGAGCCGAAGCGCGCATGGTTGTACGCCATCAGGCCGGCCGCCACCACGAGGTAGGGCGCGATGAGGCAGGCGAACTCGCGTGCGCCACGCGGGGTGAGCAGCCGGCGCTTGGTGATGTACGCGCGCCAGAACAACGGAAACGCCACCAACGACAGCACCAGCAGCTGCGGGCGGCATCCCGCGACCAGCGCCATGCACAGCGATCCCGCAAGGTACCACTTCTCGGGTCCCGCCGAAGCGCGCCCCTTCATCCAGAAGTACAGACCCCACACCGAGAACGCCAGGCCCAGCGCGATGGGCAGCGAGTAGAACGTCGGGAACTTCAGCAGGTACAGCACGCCGCAGCACATGACCAGCGGTATCTGCAGCAACAGGTACAACCCCAGGCTCACCCGTTTGAAGTGGTAGCGCGCGAACCGGTCCAACAGCGCCGAGCATCCCAGCACGAACGCCACGACGGCGATCAGCACGCCGATGGCCGTGGGGAAATTCGCGCCCGTCAGCAAGTAGAACGGCAGGTAGAACAATATGACCGGCGCCACGCCGAAGTACACGTAGTAGTGCCCGTTATAATACGCCACGTCGAAAAGATAGGGTTCTCCCGTCTCCTTCTGCATCTCGTCGCGCGCGCCCTTGTCGTAGGGGTCGTTGGAGTCTTGCAGCCACTGCGGCGGCTCCTCCTCCAGGTACAGCTGGCCGTGAGCCATGGCCTTCGCCAATTCCGCGTACTGCTGCGCGTTGTCACCGCCCACCTCGAATACGTTGACCAGGCTCTTGCCGTCCCACGAGCCGCTGTTGTAGCTTTGCGTGGCCACGCCCACGAGATTCGATCCCAGGAACAGGAACGAGCTGAGCAGACACACCTCGATAGCCACCGTTGCGACGATGGCGGCCTTCGACTTGCGCGGCTCGCTGACGATGCCGATGCGGTAGATGGCCGAGCCCGGACGGAACGCGAACGCCAACGCCAGCAGGCCCATGCAGACGAAAAAGCGCGTCGTGTTGAAGTCGAACGGGTGATGCGCGTTGAGGACGATGTCGCTCAGCTTGATGGGATAGCTCACGTCGTCGCCCGCGATCTCGATACGCAGGTTCTTCACGAGGCCCGTCGTGTTGAGGTTGATGTACTCGCTCTGATCGCTGAACGTGGACACCCCCACCGGTGGCACGCCTACCGTGTACTCCGTGGAGTCGAAGTACGTATGGTGCGCGTCGTCAGTGAACTGGATCTTCACCCTCAGATCCTGCGCAGGCTGCCGGTAGTCGAAGTTCAGCCAGATGTTGTGTACCTCGGTGTTGAGGTTCGAGAACTCCAGCACGTGGTTCACCGCGGTCACCTTGTACTGGTCGTCAACGGTCTCCTGCAAGGTGAGCTTGTCGTTCAGCGAGATGGTGTTGTAGTTCGCCGACGTGAAGTAGTTGATGTTGAACAGGAACGTCTCGAGCAGAAGCGAGATCAGTACGATGGCAAGCGCGCTCTTGATCAGGTGAACCGCCGCCAAGCGGTGCCTGCTCATGAAGCCGTTGTAGGCATAGGCTATGTTCTGGCGTACGGTCGGCATATTGGTATGGAATTATAGATGAAAAAAGGCGGGCGAGGCAGCTCAAGCCCCGTCCGCCTTCAAGATTGCGTGCAAAAAGCGCGCGGACGCGCTTTACAGACCAAGCGCCTGCTTCACGTCGGCGTACACCACGTTCGGATCGCGATCGCCGTCGATGGAGACGAGCAGGTCGCAGCCGCGATAGTAGTCGATCAGCGGAGCCGTGGACTTCTCGTACACGTCGAGGCGGTTGCGCACCGTGGCC
>NZ_DBFEGU010000095.1:0-2743 GCF_048329335.1 Eggerthella sp.
CACCATACCACGCCCCCCGATCCGACCCCCGACACGGGCACCGTACCGTTGCCTGCGACGTTTCCCCGGACGTCGCAGGCCTGTCCGAACGGATGTTTCACGTGAAACATCGACATCGAAAGATGCATCATCGCCCGAAAAACACGCAAAACGGCCTTCTAGCGTGTTTTTCGGGCGATGATGCGACGCTGCGACCCTTCTGCAACGTGCCGCGCCGCCTCTCTCGGGGCGGCACGGGCGATTCGCTCGGATGACGCAAGCGGCTTACTTCTTCACGTTCATCGCCCTCATGGCGTTCAGGATGGCGATCACGGCAACGCCTACGTCGGCGAACACGGCCAGCCACATGTTGGCGATGCCCACGGCCGCCAGGACCAGCACGAGGAACTTGATGCCGAGGGCGAACACGATGTTCTGCCACACGATGCCCATGGTCTTGCGGGCGATGCCGATAGCGCGGGCGATGTTGGACGGCTTGTCGTCCATGAGCACCACGTCGGCCGCCTCGATGGCCGCGTCCGAGCCCATCGCGCCCATGGCGATGCCGATGTCGGCGCGCGTCAGCACGGGCGCGTCGTTGATGCCGTCGCCCACGAACGCGAGCTTGCCCTTGCCGGAGCCGTGCGCATGCGTCTCCTCCAGCAGCTTCTCCACTTCGGCGACCTTGTCCTGCGGCAGCAGCTGCGCGCGGAACTCGTCGATGCCCAGCTCCTTCGCCACGGCGGCCGCCACGTCGGCGCGGTCGCCCGTCAGCATGACGGTCTTCTTCACGCCCGCGGCCCGCAGCGCGGCGACGGCCTCGGCTGCGTCGGGCTTGACGACGTCGGCGATGACGATGTGCCCGATGTACTCGCCGTCAAGCGACACGTGCAGGATGGTGCCGGTCAGCTCGCACTCGTGGCAGCCCACGCCGCATTCGCTCATCAGCTTGTCGTTGCCCACCAGCACTACGTGCTCGTCGATCTTCGCGCGCACGCCGTGGCCGCTCTGCTCCTGCACGTCGTCGATGCGCTGCTGGTCGATGGGCCCCGAGTACGCCTGCTTCACCGACAGCGCGATGGGGTGGTTGGAATACGCTTCGGCGTGCGCGGCAATGGACAGCAGGCGGTCGGGGTCGATTCCCGCCTGCGGGTGGATGGCCACCACGTTGAACGAGCCGTCGGTGAGCGTGCCGGTCTTGTCGAACACGACGGTCTCGGTGCCGGCGAGCGTTTCCAGGTAGTTGCTGCCCTTCACGAGGATGCCCAGGCGCGAGGCGCCGCCGATGCCGCCGAAGAACGACAGCGGCACGCTGATGACGAGCGCGCACGGGCACGACACCACGAGGAAGATGAGCCCGCGCTGCACCCAGTCCGACCAGCCGCCGCCCAGCAGCAACGGCGGTACGACGGCCAAGAGCACCGCGATGCCCACCACGGCCGGGGTGTAGTAGCGCGCGAAGCGGGTGATGAAGTTCTCGGTCTTGGCCTTCTTCTCGGCCGCGTTCTCCACGAGCTCGAGGATGCGGCTGACGGTGGACTCGCCGAAGGGCTTGGTCACGCGCACGGTGATGAGGCCGGTCATGTTGACGCAGCCCGAGATGATCTCGTCGCCCTCGCGCACTTCGCGCGGCACCGACTCGCCGGTGAGGGCAGCGGTGTCCAGCTGGGACGTGCCGGACAGCACCACGCCGTCGAGCGGCACGCGTTCGCCGGCTTTCACGACGATCTCGTCGCCCACGGCCACCTCGTAGGGGTCCACCTGCACGAGCTGCCCGTCGCGCTCCACGTTGGCGAAGTCGGGCGCGATGTCCATCATGTCGGCGATGGATTTGCGGCTCTTGCCCACGGCGTAGCTTTGGAACAGCTCGCCTACCTGGTAGAACAGCATGACGGCCGCGCCTTCGGCCATGTGCGGGTCGCTGTCGGGGAACAGCACCAGCGCGAACGCGCCGATGGTGGCCACGCTCATGAGGAAGTTCTCGTCGAACACCTGGCCGTGGCCGATGTTCTTCGCCGCGCGCAGCAGCACGTCGTAGCCGGCGATGAGATAGGGGACGAGGAACAGCGCGAACTCCGCCCATAGCGCCGCCGTCTCGCTGCCGAGCCACGTCGACAGCGGAAGCAGCTCCGCCACGACGTACACGACGACGAACAGCGCGATGGCGAGGAGGATGCGGTTCCTCGTGCGTTTCTGTTTCTTGTTCATGATCTCCAACCTTGCAGTTCGGGGTTCGTCATCCTGAGCGGAGCGCGTCAGCGCGGAGTCGAAGGATCCCGCGCGGCGGTAGCTGGAAGTCTGCCGGCTGACACTGCGCGGGATCCTTCGAACACGTTGCGCTCGCTCAGGATGACATCGGCTTTCGCTCGTTATGGATGAGGGGATAGGATACGCGAAGCCGAAGTTAGCGCAGGATGACGCAGTCCGGTTCGAACTTCTTGCAGGCGTGCTGAGCTTCGTCCAGCACCGCTTCGAAGCGGTCGTCGTCGGCTTCCAACACCAGCTTCTGCGTCATGAAGCTGATAGAGGCGCTTTTCACGCCTTCGATGTTCTTGATGGCGTTCTCCATCTTCGCGGCGCAGTTTGCGCAGTCGAGATCCTGGAGTTTGAATGCCTTTCGCATGGCGGTGTCCTTTCGTTTCGGCGTTGTTGCGAGCGGGGGCGCGCGGTGCGGAGTCGAAGCATCCCGTGCCGCGGTCGATGCGGGGCTTATTCGCAGATATGGGTCATGCCCTGGGCGAGCATCGTGTACACGTGGTCGTCC
>NZ_DBFEGU010000096.1:0-2161 GCF_048329335.1 Eggerthella sp.
GAGGCGCGTTCTCGGGGCGCCGACGGTCGCGGGAGAGCCGGGGAGGGGGTCGGCTCTCCCGCGCGACCTGCTACTTCTCGGCCACCATGCGGCCGATGACGTATCCTTCGGTGTAGCAGCGGCCCAGCGACAGGCCGAACACGGTCAGCGGGTAGTCGATGCCGCCGTAGAAGTGGCCCGAACAGTTGCCGATGGCGTACAGGTTCTCGATGACCTCGCCTTCGGGCGTGAGGCACTCGTGCTTCGCATTCACGTCCACGCCCGAGCAGATGGCGCTCATGCGCACGTGGCGATGGATGCCGTAGAAGGGCGGGGTGTCCACGGGAACCAGGTAGTTCGCCGGCTTGCCGAAGTCCTCGTCCTTGCCGGCTGCCGCCAACTCGTTGTAGCGCTTCACGCTGGCGACGAACGCGGCCTTATCGGCGATTTCCAGCTTGTCGGCCAGCTCCTCAAGCGTGTCGGCCTTGAACGTGTTGATCTGCCCCTCGAACACGCCCTCGCGCTCCACGTCCTCCTCGGGCATGTACACTTTCAGGCCCTCGGGATCCACCAGCTTGCCGGGCCACTCGGCCGCCGCTTCCATGTAGTTGCTGTCGAACACCTGGCAGTAGTGCCCCGAATCCTCCTTCGAGCGCAGGTAGCAGTTCAGAAGCGACATCTCCACGGTCTCGTTCACGAAGCGCGTTCCGTCCATCTTCACGGCCAGGAACGGCATGTCGCACATGGAGGCCGGGCCCGCGTCGAAGTCGTGCAGCATCTTCGTGTGCGCCAGGTCCTCGATCTTGCCGCCTGCCCACACCACCATCTTGTGGCCGTCGCCGGTCTTGTTCGTCTGCTTGGGCTCGAAGTTCGTCATGTCGGGCTGGTAGTAATGCAGCATCTCCTCGTCGTTCTGGTAGTCGCCGCACGCCACGATCACGCCCTTCGAGGCGTTGAACTGCACATGTCCGTCCTTGCCCTTCGCGATGACGCCGGTCACTTTGCCGCCGTCGCCCGTGACCAGCTGCTCGGCGGGGGTGGAGTAGAAGATCTCGACGCCTTCCTTCTCGGCCGTGGCGGCCAGCGCGCGCATGCCGTCGCCGGTGTTGTAGGGCTTGGGGCCGAAGAACGAGGTGACGAAATTGATGTCGTACCCCTTCTTGTTGATGAGGGGCATATGCTGTTGATTGCCCTGGTCGATCACCTGTGCGCCGCCTTCGAGCGATTTCTCGATGACCCACTTCACAGCCTCGCCGGAGTTCTGCGCCCACAGCTCTACCAGTTCGCGATTCGGACGGTGCTGGCTGTCGGCGATCAGCTGCGATACGAGGTTGGCGATGTCGGCCGGGTTGCTGGTGGCCAGGTCGATGCCGCTGCCCGAGTTGCCCTGCGCGATGGCCTGCGATTCCTTCTGAAGCAGCGCCACCTTCGCGCCCGCCTCGAAGGCCGACAGCGCGGCCGGCACGCCCGATGCGCCGGCGCCGATGACCACCACGTCGTAGTCCTTTGTCTCCTTGACATCGGTGATGGCCTCGGGCGCGGTCAGGAAGCTGGGCATGCCGGTGCGCAGGTGCCCGGCAGCCGTGGTGGTCTCGTCGGTCGTGCTTGTCGTGCTGGCCGAGCCTGCGGAGCCCGTCCCTTGCGGCGCGCATGACGCCAGTGCCCCGGCGCCCACGACGCCCGCTGCTGCGATGCCTCCAAATTTGAACAGATCGCGCCTGCTGATTCCATTGTTATGCTCGTGCATGATGCCCTCCTAGCGTGTCGATCCTTCGCGTTCGCCCAGTTTTTTCGGGCGAATCCCTCGAGATGCACCATAGCCCCGCGGCGCGCGCCTGTCGTTCGTCCACGTGCCGGGAAACGGGGATTATTTTCATCATCCTTGCCTATCATCCCATCGTTGAGCAGGCAGTATGAGGGATCGAGGCTCTGGTCGAGGTGCGGAGCTCCCTGGGCATAGGGCGATAGTTTCGCTAGAATGGTGAACCATCGAAACACTGGGGAGGGGGTGCCGACGAGGGCAGCGCGTCGGCTCGATGCTATGGAAAACGACGAAACGAACAAGCACGCCGTCGACGATTCGTGGCAGGACGAAGCGGAGGCGAGCGACCTCGAAAGTGCGGGGGAGCGCGCAAGCACCGCGTCCTCCGATGGCATGCGCCCGCCCGGCCCGCTGTTCCCC
>NZ_DBFEGU010000097.1:0-11521 GCF_048329335.1 Eggerthella sp.
ACGGCTACGAACGTGAAGACTCCTGTGCTGGGCGGCGCGCTGCTCACGAAGGTGGATGCCGACGATGCGACGACGGTGCTTGCCGGAGCGGTGTTCAAGTTGGAGCAGCATCTGTCCGACGGGACGTGGGCCGTGGTCGACGGCTTCGACGCGCTTGCCACGAACGATGAGGGAATCATCGAGGTGCATGATTTGCCGGTGGGAAGCTACCGCTTCGTGGAGACGGCCGCCCCCGAAGGCTACGTGTTGGACGAGACGCCGGTTGAGTTCGGAGTGGAAGTGGGCCAGCCCGAGCAGGTCGAACTCACTATGGAGAACGCTCCGGTGCCGCCCGACCCGGTTGACCCGGTGGATCCCAACGATCCCACCGACCCGACCGACCCGGCGAAACCCGTCGACCCTGCCGCGCCGGGCACTCCGTCGACCTCGCAACCGTCGACTCCGAATGCCCCGGGCAAGACGTTCTCTGCATCGTCGATCGCCCGCACCGGCGACGCTGTTCCGCTCGCCGTTCTGGGCGCGCTGGGCTCGGTTGCGATAGGTGCGCTCGCCACGGCGCTTTTGGTTGCGCGGCGGCGCGCGGGTCGTCGCTAGCCGTTGTTGGAGTAGTTGTCGGCGTTCTCCTTGAGCTTCGCCAGCACCGCGACGAACGTGTCGAGATCCGCCTGGTCGATGCCCTCGATCAGGCGGTCCGCCGCGTCGACGGTAACCGGCTGAGCGGTTGCGACCAGCTCGTGCGCCTTCTCCGTCACCGAGATCGCATGCGCGCGGCGGTCGGACTTGTGCTGGTTGCGCACCACGAGACCCTTGCGCTCGAGCGTGTCGAGGTAGCGGGTGATGGTGGCCTGCTCCTTGCGCGTGCGTTCCGCCAGTTGCTTCTGCGAGAGTTCGCCCGCGCTGTCCAGCTGGTTGATGAGGTTCCATTGGCCCGGCGTGATCTCGTAGGGCTTGAGCGCGGTTTCCAGCGACTTGGCGATGGCGCGCTGCGCGTCGTACACGAGGAATCCGATGAGGCTGTTATGCTGGTTGATCATGCTTGACCTGCTTCTGGAATGCCGCGCGAAGGTGGGGAGGGGCGTGCGGGCGGTCCGCACGCTGCGTTGGCCACGCTGAACGGCGATAGGGACTATAAAGTACCTGCTCAATTAATCACAATTGACCGGAACCCGTCAACTTCTTTGCGTCTCGCGCGTCCAAAAACCACGCCGCCGGTATCTAAGACCGCACTCGCGCTGCCTCTGCTGGTGCTGCTCGCGTCTGCATGTCGTTGACGCCGTCATTGACGCCTGCGATCAACGGCGATGGTTGCGCGCAAGCAATCTCGCACGCTGCAGGGCCGTTTTGCACAAAAAGCCGCGACGTGCGACACCTTGTCGGTTGCCGCATTTCGCGCAGTTTTGGTTGCTTTGGAAAACGCCTGATCGATATTGTAGCGATCTGAGGAGTATTGAAGGCTTCGTCGGCAGGACGGTTGGAAAGCTCTTTTCGAGGCTTCCAGGCGTCGCACGTCGCGGCTTTTTGTGCAGAAACGGCCGGATCGCGTGCATCGGCTCAAATCGGGCGATCCTTATAGCCCAAAGTCCTGCTCGACTGCTGCCGAATTCGACAACAGGCCTCTGACCGTTACGCTACGCACGTGGTTTTGTTGCGAACGGCTAAGCATCGTAAGATGCGTTGGATAGCTCGATGATCTCCTGCTTGCTGTGAACTTCAAGGGTGGCGTAGATTTTCTTCGCGTGGGTGCGCACGGTGTTTTCAGAAACGTACAGCTTCTTGGCGATAGTGGGGATGTCGTAACCGTGCGCAAGAAGCGCGAACACCTCTGCCTGCCGCTTGGACAAGCCATGCGTTTCGGCAATTCTCCGGCAGTTCTCATCGATGAGGTCTATCGGAGTCGAAACTTCGACGGGAGTTTCGGTCGCAATTGCTTCCTGCGGCGCGCAAGTCTTGTCGGCATTGCTGGAAGAGGCTTCTCGCGGCGCCCGTGTGACGAAGAACATAACGATGGAGCATCCGTACAGCAGCGCAACGACCGCTATCGTAACCGTTGCCTCCTGCAGCAGCCCTTGTTCGCGGACGGCTTCCATGGCGAAGTTGCCCAGCCAGTTCGCGCAGTAAAACAGACCCGCGAACAGGCCGTACACGCTGGTTAATCCCAAATTTTGCTTCGAGCTCACTTCGATGCTATCAATCATCACTATCATCGAGAACACGACGAATGCGATCCCGCTGACGTATGGGACGATGATGCGCAGCGGCGGTTCCAGCACAAGGAACAGCAGCAGCGCCGTCGCTATGATGGGAAACAGCACCGAGAACGTTTTGGTAGGGGTCGTTTCTCGCCTTGCTCCTAACCACGCGATGCCCAGAACGAGCGCGGCGATGATATTCTCGGAATGCACCATAAGCGATTGCTGTACGAATGTCATGCTCGCGGTAGAGTCGTGCGAGATGACGACGATGGCCGGGGCCGCCAGTCCAATCATGGCGATGCACAGCAGCGGTTTCCAGAGGGTGGCCAGCAGTGTGCCGAATGGGACGGTGCGCTGAGGAATATGGGAACGGTTTTCGCGATTGGCAAGTCTTTGGTGGGAGAACAGCGCCGCAACATTACATGCGGCGAGCACGGCGATAGTCACTGCTATGGCCGATGGTTCTAGCGTGAAAAAGGCGAGATAGGGAACCGCCGACAGGACGGATCCCAGTACTAGCTCGATCTTTGCCAAATCGGAGCCGTCCGCGAACAAAGCACGTGCCCAGCAGAAGAAGCAGCATGTTGTGCCGATGCCCATGCACGTGCTGGCTGAGATGAGAACTGCGGGATTTTGGGTGAGCGTGGACAGGCCCATCAGCGTGACGGCGGCGGTCAGCAGCGCGGCGGCGGCGGGTAGCGGGCTGCGATTGAACAGCGTCGGAGCGCAGTATGCCCCTATGACGAACACGAAGAACGTTAGCATGTTGCTCAGCGAGAGAGGCGCGCTCCACAGCAGCTGAGCATTTTCGCCGAGCGCTGTCTCAGGCAAGAGAGCGAAACCCCAGAGGGAAAACGAATTGAGCGCGAGGAAACATGCGAAGCCCGTGGCCGCGAGCAAGATATTCGCGATGGTTTTCTGCATGCATTCCCCTCCTGCGGGCATTGTACCCGATAAGTTCGTTTGGGACATGCTGATTCGATCGTCGAAGAGAGGTCGATCTGCCCATTTTCCAAGAATTCACCCGATCCATGTGAACGCCGGGATGCGAAACGCTCGCTGTGGGTGAACGTTTCGGCGAACGCGGCGTGCTAGATTCAAGCAGTTGTTTCAATCGGATCAAGGAGGGAATCATGGAACTGAATCGTCGTGACTTTTTGAAGGGCGCGGGTGCGATCGGCGCGCTGGGGGCGATGGGGACGCTGGCCGCTTGCTCGCCTGCGGCGCCGAAAAGCGAAGGGGCGAACGGTGGCGCATCTTCGGACGGAGCGCTGACTGCGCAGTCGGCTACCCAGAAATGGAGCTTCGAAATCCCGCCGGAGCCTATCGCCGACGCCGATATTGCTGAAACGTTCAATGCAGACGTCGTCGTGGTCGGCGCAGGCATGGCGGGCACGTGCTGCGCCGTTTCGGCGGCCGAAGGCGGGCTGAGCGTTATATTGATCGATGCGGGCACCAAGGCTATTTCGCGTGGCGGATCGAACCAGGCCATCGGCACGAAGTACCAGAAGGAAATGGGTATCGACTACACGCCGAAGGATGCCTTGGAGCATGTGAAGATCGAGCAGCTTGCCGGTTTCTACAGCATGGATAAGATGAAATGGTCGCGTTGGCTCCAATACAGCGGCGAATCCATGGACTGGATGATCGACAAGATGACCGCCAAAGGCCTGAAGGTCAATCTCGAGCCTCCGTACGCCGATCCTGATGGTACGCTGGCCGCGCCGGCGTCGGTGCACAACTTCTGGAATGACGAGAATCCGTTGGGCGTGTTCCAGGGTGCGCCGTTGTGCGCTCAGGCGTACGCCGACACGCTTACGCAGGATCTGGGGCAGCAGATCCACTTTCAGACCCGCGGTGTGCAGCTGATCCGCGAGGACGATAACACCGGTCGTGTGAGCGCCGTTATCGCGAAGCGCGCTGACGGCACGTATGCCAAGTACGAGGCTACGAAGGCCGTGGTGTTGGCCACTGGCGACTTCTCAAAAGACGAGGACATGATGGCCAAATACGCGCCGGATATTTACAACTCGCTGAAAGATCAGCTCACGTTCGGCGAGGATGCGGTAGATTTCGATGCCGGCATGAACTACTCCGGCCTCATGCCGGGAGACGGCCATAAAATGGGATTGTGGGTCGGTGCCGGTTGGCAGAAGGTGTTCCCGAATCCCTGCGCTGTCAACGGAGGGGTTCCCGGGCCCAGCCACTGCGTCATCGATAACTTCTGGGGCATCAACCTCAACATCAACGGCAAGCGCTTCCAGAACGAGAACACGAACTTTGCGTTCGGCGCTCGCTCGCTGCTGACGCAGCCTCAAACCACCGGGTTCGGCATCTGGGATACTGCGTACGCTCAGACGCAGGAAGAATGGGAGACGCTTGGTTGCTCGGTGAACAACGTCACGCCGCAGAAGCCGCTTACTCCCGAGCAAATGGTGGCCATGTGGGATGCAAACGTGGAGAAGGGCACCTACTTCAAAGCGGACACGCTAGAGGAGCTTCTCGACCAGCTTGAGGGCATCGACAAAAAAGAGGCCCTTGCTTCCATCGAGCGCTACAATACCTATGCGGAACAGGGTTACGACGAAGAGTACCAGGTGAATCCCAGTATCCTGTTCCCTATCAGCACGCCTCCGTTCTACGGTGCGAAAACCACGGGCGTTACCTTCCTCACGGTCATGGGCGGTTTGCGAACGGATGCGAACTTGCAGATTTGCGAGGATGACGATACTCCCATCGAAGGCCTGTACTGCGTAGGCACCATGATCGGTGATTTCTTCGCTGGCACGTACAACTTTGGATTGCCCGGCCAGAACCTGGGCGCCTGCTGCTGTACGCTCCCGTACGTGCTTGGCCGCGATTTGGCCAAGCTGTAAAACTCGCGCAGCAAACTGTGCTGGAGCCCGTGCGCGACGACCTCTCCCTCCCTAGGCGTCGCGTGCGGGCATAATCGCCGCCGACTTGCGCGGCGCGTGCGGCGGGACGCGCGGGGCCTCTGCCGAGGCGGCTCCGTTTCGCATCCGTCTTTCCTTGGGCGACGTTTGTTTAACGCGTCCCGGCTTTCTTCTTTGCGGGTGGACCAACGTTCGGATCGGTTTCTCCTTGCGTTTGTATCTAGGCCCGGGAGTCCGAATGTTTCACGTGAAACATTTGTCCGGCGCAGCTTCCTTTTGCTTCCTTGCGTGCAGTTGCCCCTTTAGCGCACAAGAACTTTGACGTTCGATGTTCGGAGGCGTCGAGCAGGATCCGCTGATGCCGGTTCGGCGCAGCGAATGCCTTCGAGCGTGGCAGGAAACAGCCGAAAATGATCATCTGGAGCCGCGAAACGAGCCCTCGCGGTGCCGCCGTTTTCGGAGCTTAGGCACCTTCCCAGGTGAGAGGGCCGCTGTGCTTGCCGTCACGTAGAGCAGCTCTGAACTGAGGATCATATTCAATGTTTCACGTGAAACATGCGTACGTTTTTACCTGTTCGCCACGTATAACTCTCGTGGTCGCGACTATTCTTTATAAAGATAGCTTAAAGTCGTTGCACTAATAATATCAGGTAATATAATTAGCACTGCAAGTAAAAGGGGAACGAGAACGGGGAACTTGCAGTCCGGGGCGCTTTGAAGGGGGATTCTTCGACGCGCGCACCCCTCCGCATCTCCGACCCCTCCATGCAGAGTGAGGCAAAAGGAGGAGAGATGTCACTAAAGATGAGCCGCCGAGGCTTCGTGAAGGCTTCGGCCGTCGCGACCGCTTCGACGCTGCTGCTCGGCGCGTCGGCCACCGCCGCCGCGGCCGACGAGGCAGCGGCCACCAGCACCTCGTCCGACGACGTGAAGATCATCCCCAGCGCGTGCCGCCAGTGCTACGGCCGCTGCGCGTTGTTCGGGCACGTCAAGGACGGGCGCCTCGTGAAGATCGAGGGCAACCCCGACCTGTTCAGCGAGGGCACGCTGTGCGGGCGCTGCTTCGCCATCCCGCAGGAGCTGTACAACCCGCTGCGCGTGCGCTACCCGCAGAAGCGCGTGGGCGAGAAGGGCTCCGGCCAGTGGAAGCGCATCACGTGGGAAGAGGCCTACGAGGAAGCGCGCGACCGCTTCACCAAGATCGGCGAGGAACACGGCTGGCACACCATCGCGCACCAGTACGGCACGGGCCGCGACATGCTGCAGTTCCAGGCCATCAACAAGCTGTGGCTTGAGCTGGGCTCCACGGCCACGTTCGGCGTGGGCAACCTGTGCTGGGTGGGTTCGTACTTCTCCAGCCAGCGTTTGTACGGCGACGAGACGCAGTACACCGGCTGGGACGGCAACAACACCGACTGCATCCTCATCTGGTGCCGCCAGGAGCGCAGCCGCGGCTACTACGACTGGCTCACCGTCAAGCGCGCGCAGGAGCGCGGCGCGAAGGTCATCTGCGTCGACCCCCGCTTCACCTGCACGGCTTCCAAGGCCGACATCTGGCTGCCCATTCGCCCCGGCTCCGACATGGCGCTGGTGCTGGCTTTCATCAACGAGATCGTCCACTCTGACAAGTGCGCAACCGAATTCGCGCGCATGTACACGAACGCCCCGTTCTTCATCGACGAGAAGGACGCCGACGGCAACGGCACGGGCTACCAGCTGCGCGAGTCGTACCTCAAGGAGGACGGCAACGAAGAGCTGTACGCCGCGTGGGACGAGAACAGCGACCAGCTGATCTTCTGGTCCGGCGACTGGCAGAACGCGAAGGGCGTGGGCGGCCCGAAGGCCTTCCAGTGGCTCGACGCCGAGGGCAACATCGTGGCCGACGCGAAGCCCGCGCTGTCCGGCAGCCATGAGATCAACGGCAAGACGTACCGTACCAGCTGGGACATCCTGGTGGAGCACGTCACCCCGTGGACCATCCAGCGCGCCGCCGAGTTCTGCGAGCTTCCCGAGGGCAAGATCAAGGAAGCCATCGACGCCTACATCGACGCCAGCCCGCACGCGTGCTTCACGCGCGGCCAGAAGGTGGAGTTCTCCATCAACACGTCCGGCATCTCGCAGGCGTTCACCATCATGATGGCGCTGGCCGGCAACTTCGACTCGAAGGGCGGCCAGAACATCGGCCGCGAGCCCGCCACCGGCTACGACTCCTTCATGTTCGACGTCGTGCCGAACAAGGAAGGCCGCATGGGGCAGCGCCGCAAGGAAACGGCCATGAACATCAAGAAGCTTTCCGTGTGCCAGAACACCGGCTACCAGGACATCCTCGTGGCCGACGACGCCACCGGCGAGTTGAAGACCACGAAGCAGAACTCCGGCGGCCAGGTCATCTACGGCCAGCAGGGCGGCTTCGGCGCGGCCACGACGAAGGCCATGGCGAAGGGCGATCCGTTCCAGATCTACGGTTACTGGCAGCAGACGTCCGAGCCCATCCTCTCCATCGAGGGCGGCCATGAGATCGTCGAAGGCTTCAAGAACCTGGACTTCTTCGTGAACGTGGACCTGTACATGACGCCGTCGGGCGAGCTGGCCGACATCATCCTGCCGGCCGCGCATCCCAACGAAGTGGACCGCGTCGAGTGGGCGCACTCCGGCCACGGCTATCCGACCAGCCACACGTACCTTATCCGCCAGCCGTTCCACGAGCCGCTGGGCGAGTGCCGCGACGACATGGACATCTGCTTCGAGTTCGCCGAATACATGGGCGTGGACATGTACTGGAAGGACAAGTACGAGTTCTTCGACTACATGGTGAAGGGTCCCGAGACGCTTCCGCCGCAGCTGAGCTGCGCGAACTTCGAAGAGTTCCGCGAGCGCATCAGCGTGACCGGCGTGGAGATGGCCACCGTGAAGAACGCGCCGAAATACGAGACGGGCTTCATGCGCAAGACGAGCGACTTCCGCCCCGGCTTCAACACCATGTACCGCGGCAACAAAATGGGCTCGGTCTACCGCTTCCCCGGCGCGAAGAAGCCGGACGGCACGGTGATTCCGCCGCATCCGCAGTCCGACAACGGCAAGATGGAGCTGTGGAGCGAAGACCTGCTGCTGTACGGAAACGGCGCCCTGCCCATGTACATCGAGCCGCCGATCACGAAGATCTCGCGCCCCGATCTGCTGGACGAGTACCCGTACACGCTGATCACGGGCGGCCGCAGCCACGCGTTCTTCCACACCGAGTACCGCAACAGTCCGTGGATGCGCGAGGTGCACATGTTCCCGACGATGGACATCAACCCCGCCACCGCCGCCGAGCACGGCATCGAGCAGGACGACTGGGTGTACATCGAGACGTACGTCGACCGCATCAAGCAGCGCGCGAACCTCACCGAGGCCATCAAGCCGGGCATGATCCACGTCGAGCACGACTGGTGGTTCCCCGAGCGCGAGGCCACCGACGACCTGCACGGCGCGTTCGACAGCAACTGCAACGTGCTGTTCGAGAACAACGGCCCGTACGATCCCGCCGTGGGCACCGACAACTACGGCGGCCTGTGCAAGGTGTACAAGGCCGACGACGGCGCGCCGAAGAACATCTGCATGAACTCGGAAGACCTCAAGATATTCCTGCCGCTGACCGCCGACCAGCTGGCCGCCGACGACCAGCAGAACGGCGTCGCGCAGGTGACGAAGGGGGGTGCGAAGTAACATGACCCGCAACATTATCGACATCGATCTGGACAGCTGCATCGGCTGCCACTCCTGCGCCGTCGTGTGCAAGCAGGAGAACAACGTGGGGCTGGGCACGTTCTACAACAAGGTGCTGACGGTGGGCCCTTCGGGAACCTATCCCGACCTGGAGATGTACTACCTGCCCGTGTCGTGCCAGCATTGCGCCAACCCGGAATGCGTCAGCGTGTGCCCCACCGGCGCCAGCTACAAGCGCGACGACGGCGTGGTGCTGGTGGATCACAGCAAGTGCATCGGCTGCCAGTACTGCGTCATGGCCTGCCCCTACGGCGTGCGCGCGTACGACACCAGCAAGGACAAGGGCGTTATCGAAAAGTGCACGATGTGCGCGCATCTCATCGATAAGGGCGAGAAGCCGGCGTGCGTGAAGCACTGCCCGGGCCAGGCTCGCAAGTTCGGCGACCTGGACGATCCCGAGTCCGATGTGTCGAAGCTGCGCGCCGCAAAGAAGACGTACAAGCTGAAGGACGTGGGGAACCATCCGGGCGTGGACTACGCCATGGACAAGTGCGCCTGGAAGGGAGATGAGTAACCATGGAAATCCAGTGGCCACTTCTGATTTTCAGCGTGCTGTTGGGCGTCACCTCGGGTTCGTTCGTGTTCCTGGCCGTGGGCGAGCTGCGCGGCAAGTTCCGCGAAGTGCGGTTCTCGGGCGCGCTGATCGCGCTCGTCTGCCTGGCCGTGGGCGGCTGCGTGTCGGTGCTGCACATGGGGCACCCGGAGCGCGCGACGCATCTGCTGGGCAACCTGGGATCCGGGCTGTCGAAGGAGCTGTTCGTCGTCGCCATCATGGGCATCATCGCGTTGGTGTACCTGGTGCTGGCGAAGAAGGACTACCCTGGCGTGTCGAAGGTGTTCGGCGTGCTGGGAGGCATCGTGGGCCTGGTGCTGCCGTTCGTGGCAGGGTCGTCGTACCTGATCGCGGCCCGTCCTGCGTGGGATAGCATCGCGCTTCCCCTGATGTTCTTGGGCGCCGGCCTGGCTTTGGGCATGACGCTGATGGCCGGCCTCGTGCTGCTGCGCGGCAAGGCCGCCGAAGAGGGCGGCTTCGCGCTGAAGCTGGCGCTGGCGGGCGTCGTCATCATGGCGGTGACCACGGTGGCGTACGTGGTGTGGATCGCCATCGCTCCGTACCAGGCGCCGACGCGTTCCATCGATCGTCTGATCTCGGGCGATTTGGCCGTGATGTTCTGGGCGGGCGTCGTGGTGATCGGCATCGTGGTCCCGGTTGCGCTGACCGTGCTGGCCTGCGTGCAGGCGACGAAGGGAGCGGGCGACACCGGTTCGGTCGCGCCGAAGCAGCTGGCCATGTACCTGCTCGGAGCGTGCGCCTGCACCGCCATCGGCGCCATCGTGATCCGCATCATCATGTACGCCGTGGGCACCAGTGTGGAGCAGTTCATCTACCACTGATACAGTTAGGGGCGCGCCGCCTGGCGCGGCGCGCCCCCCTCATCCGCCTTCCCCCGTGCCTGAACGCTGCAACCCCCTCCGCAGCGTTCAGGTACGAAGGACGGCCGACGAGATCAGACATCAAAACCCAAGGAGGGCAATCATGATCGAAACCATGCCTGCTGAGCTCGCTGAGAACCTTATAGACTTCTGCGAGAACCGCAGCCGCGTGTACGCACTGCTGTCTCGCTGCTACGAGACCGAGATCGACGCCGCGTTCGCCGAGGCGCTGGCAGGGGAGGCCGCGCTGGCCTCCGACGACGCCGGCCTGGCCGCCGGGTTCGCCGCGCTGCAGGCCGACCTTGCCGGCTGCGACGAGGACGCGCTGGAGCAGCTGGCGGTCGTGTTCGACCGCGCGTTCTTCGGCATGGGCCCGCGCACTGCGCAGAAGGCCTTCCCGTACGAGTCGGTGTACACGAGCGAGGGCGGCCTCATGATGCAGGACGCCTACGCGGAAGTGCTGCATGTGTACCGCGGCGCGGGCTTCGCGAAGAACCCCGGTTTCAAGGAGCCGGAGGACCACCTGGCCGTCGAGCTGGCCTTCATGGCGCTTCTGTGCGGGCGCGCCGTGGAGGCGCTGCGCGCGGGAGACGAGGCGGGGGCCGAGCGCCAGCTGCGCGCCCAGAGGGAGTTCCTGAGCGACCACCTGCTGAACTGGATCGACCGTTTCACGGCCGACGTGCGCAAGGCTGCCGAAGACGGCTTCTACTTCGACTTGGCGACGTTCACCGAAGGCTTCCTGACCGCCGACGCGGCCGAGCTTGCCGAAGTGCTGGGGTAGCAGCATGCGATCGTGGCACAAATTTACGGTTTGGGCATGGTGGAAGGCGGGCGGGAAACAGCGACCAGGCATTACGTAAATGCATGGTTTGCTATTCGCCAAAAAGTAGAAGGAATTCGCGCCCAAACCGTTTATTTGTGCCAGATTCGGCCGACCTGACCGACGGCTGAAGCGTTTCACGTGAAACATCGAGTTTGTTGTTGAGGGGATGATGAGTGTGGAGACGATTTCCCGACGCGGGTTCCTCGCCGCGGGGGCCGTGGGCGCGGCGATGGTGGGCGTCGGCGGGTTCGGCGCGGTGTCGCGCCAGGCCGACGCCGCGTTCGTGCGCCCGCCGGGCGCGAAGTCGAACGCGCAGCTGGTGGCGGCGTGCGACCGCTGCGGGCGCTGCCTGCAGGCGTGCCCCTACGGCATCGTGACGCCGATTCCGCTGGCCGAGAACCTCGTGGCGT
>NZ_DBFEGU010000098.1:0-3933 GCF_048329335.1 Eggerthella sp.
GGAGCAGGCGTACCGCCTGGCGGAATCGTCGTTCATCGAAGGCGGTGTGAACCGCGTCGTCATGGCGTCGGACGGCGACCTCAACGTGGGCATCTCGTCCGAGAGCGAGCTGCACGACTTCGTCGAGCAGAAGCGCGAGACCGGCGTGTACCTCTCGGTGCTGGGATTCGGCTCGGGCAACTACAAGGACAACAAGATGGAGACGCTGGCCGACCACGGCAACGGCGCCTACCACTACATCGACTGCGCCGAAGAAGCCCGACGGGTGCTCGGCCGGAACCTCCGTGCGAACCTCGTGCCGCTTGCCGACGATGTGAAGATCCAGGTGGAATTCAATCCTGACCGGGTGAAGGGCTATCGGCTGATCGGCTACGAGAACCGCGCGCTCGCCGACGAGGAGTTCCGCGACGATGCGGGCGAGGTGGGCGCGGGCCATGCGTTCACCGTGGCGTACGAGATCGTCCCCGCAGGATCGGCGTTCGAGGTGGGCGCGTCCGCATCGAAATACGGAAGCGATGCCGACGACCGGCAGGACGGTCGCCGCTCCGAAGCGAACGGCGGAGAATGGCTGACGTGCACGATGCGCTACCGCCCTGCGGGAACCGTCGAAGCGGTGGAGCAGGCGCTGGTGGTCGACGATGAGAGCTGCACCGACGATCCGAACGGAGATTGGACGTTCGCCGCCGCCGTCATCGAGTGCGGCATGGCGCTGCACCGCTCGCCCCATGCCGGCGCCGCCACCCTCGAAAGCGCCCGCGACCTGCTGGCAAGCTGCGAGCTCACCGACCAGCAGCAAGGCTTCGAAACCCTCCTCGCCGACCTCGCCCGCCAAGAGGGAGCGCACGGGTCATGCAACCGGTACTGAGCTACGCGATCAAAGCTTCTATGGCGTCGAGTTCTTCGCGGTGCAAGTCGAGCGACTCCCACAGATCCACGTTGCGCTGCAGGTTGAGCCAATACTCGGCCGACGTGCCGAACAGGCGGCTAAGCCGCATCGCCATCTCGGTGCTCACCGCGCGCCGCTCGCGCACCACTTCGTTCACCGACTGGCGCGACACACCCAAACGCTTCGCAAGCGATGCAACCGTCAACCCGTAATCGGGCATGAACTCTTCGCGCAGGACCTCGCCCGGATGCGTGGGCTTGCGCGCCATCAATATCATATGCTGCTCCATCTTCCCACCTGCCTCAATGGTAGTCGCACAACGCGACATCGTACGCATGCTGGCCCTCGAAGCGAAAGCAAAGCCGCCACTGGTCGTTCACCGAAATCGCGTGCATTCCCGCCCGATCTCCTTTGAGGGCATGCAGCCTGTTACCGGGCGGAACCCGCAAGTCTTCAAGCGTGAGCGCCGCATCGATCATATCGAGCTTGCGCGCCGTGCGCGCAGCCACGTCCGACGAAATGCGCTTGCACGAACCGTCGGTGAACAGCCGCTCCGTGTCTTTATCGGCAAACGTTTTAATCATGGCAGAATTGTAACGCGTCACGTGACAAGAGTCAATGCTTTTGGTTACCCGGCAGGAAGCCGTCGAGCTCGGCGTCCAGTTCGGCAAGGCGCTTCACGCGAGGATGCTCGTCCAGCACGCCGCGAGCCATGACCATGCGCACGTCGCGAAGCGCCTCCAGGTTCTCCAGGGGGTTGCGGTCGAGCACGATGAGGCCGGCCGCCTTGCCCGCCTCGACGGAGCCCGTCTCGTCGCCCAGCCCCAGGATGCGCGCGTTGCCCAGCGTGGCCGTATGCAGCGCCATCTGACGCGACGCGCCCACGATGCGCTCGAAGTACACCACCTCGCGCCACATGTCGTACTGGGTGATGTAGGGGCACGACGAATCGGTTCCCAAACCTACGGGGATCCCCGCCGCCAGCGCCTGCTTCGCCGCCTGCACGATGCCCTCGAACACGATGCGGCCGTTCACCTTCTGCACCTCGGTGGAATGCGTTTTGGCGGGATCGAGCTCCACGAACGGAAGCGCGGGCGAGACGGTGCAGGTCAGCGACGAGGCGCGCCCGGCTCCGTTGCGCTTGAACAGCGCGATCAGCTCGTCGTCCAGCGGGGCGCCGTGCTCGATGGTGTCCACGCCGGCCTCGAGGCCCACGCGCACGCCCTCGGCGCTTTCGATGTGCGCGGCGGTGCGCAGGCCCAGCTTGCGTGCCTCGTCGCAAGCCGCCTGCGCGACCTCGGGCGACATGCGCAGCACGCCCGGCTCGCCCTCCACCTCGGCGTCGAACACGCCTCCCGTGACGAACAGCTTCACCAGGTCGCACTTGTGCGAGAAGCAGTCGCGCACGATGGCGCGCGCCTCTTCCGGCGTGGACGCGACATGCGCGAACAAACCCGCCCCGTGGCCGCCGGGCACCGTGACCCCCACACCGGACGTGACCAGCCGCGGACCCGGATGCTTCCCCGCGTTGATGGCATCGCGCACGTCCACGTCGGCGAACCCAGGATCGCCCACCGAGCGCACCGTGGTCACGCCGCTGGCCAGCTGCTGCTGCGCGTGCGCCCTGATCGTGCGGCGCAGGTACCACCTGCCCAGCGGGTTACCCACCACCTTGTCGATGAGGTCGCCTGCGGCGCCGGCGCTCGTGGGCTTGCCCGAGCCGCACAGGTGCACGTGCAGGTTCACCAGGCCCGGCGCCAGATACGCTCCCGCCAGATCGATCTCGCGCGCGCCCAACGGCCCCACGGTAGAGGCGGCGGGGCCCACCTTCTCGATGACGCCCTCGTTCACCACGACGGTCATGTTGGGCTGCGGCTCCATGCCCTCGGTGCCGTCGAGCACGGTCGCATGGGTGAAAACGTAGGAGGTCATGGCGTTCCTTTCGGTTGGGGCAAAGGCGCCGCCGCGCTCGCCGAAGCGGCGCGTCGCGCATCTCTCAGTATACGCCGTCGCGAACCGCGCGCGAAACGGCATAAACGATATGCGGCATGTCCACGTCACGATAGCGCTTCACAAACGAACCCTCCGGCTTCATACCGTTGCGGAGCGCCACCTTTTGAGAGGGGATGTTCGTGTCGCGAATAATGGAATACACTGTATCGACGCCCACCTGGTCGAACGCATAATCTCGACACACCCGCGCCGCCTCCGTCGCGTACCCGCGATGCCAAAACGACCGCCGAAACAGGTAGCCCACTTCCACGACGCGCACGCCGTCTGCATCCTGATAGGTGAGCCCACATTGACCGATCATGGCGCCCGTTTCCTTGAGCACGACCGCCCACAATCCGAAGCCGTCGCGCGCATAGCGCTCCATCTGGCGATCAAGCCATGCCTGCGCCTCGTCGTCTGACAGCGCGCCCTCGTAGGCGTACATGGTCTCGTCATCCTGAAGGATAGCGCAAAGCGCGGCGAGGTCGCTCTGGCCCATCTCGCGAAGCAGCAGCCGCTCGGTCTCGAGGACGAAGCGCCCGGCAGGCCGACCCGCGCTCACGGGCGCCTCCCGTCGGCCACGCCCAGGCGCTCGGCCGTCTCAGCGAGCGCCGCCGCCGTGATCGGCCGCCCCTCTCCCACGTGCACGGCGATGCACGAGAAGCTGGGCTTGTCGGCCGTGAACAAGCCCAGCTCGCGCGACGCGGCGCGCACGTCGTCTTTCGTCATGCCCGCGCGACGCAGCGGCGACACCACGCCCAGCTCGGCGAGCGCCTGGAAGCCGGGGCGGTTCGCCGGATCGTCCGTGACGTTCGTGCCGTCGGCCAGCACCTCGAAGCCGTCCTCGGCCATGCGCGCGAGGATGGTGGAGAAGATGAACGTCTTGCAGCGGTAGCACCTATCGGGCCCGTTCGCGCAGATCTCGCCCTGCGCCAGCACGTCGGCGTCGACCAGCTCGAAGTCCGCCCCCAGCTCGGCGGCGAGGCGCTGCGCGTCCTCGATCTCGAAGGCGGGCTGGAACGCCGTACGCACGCCGTACGCTCTCACGTCGCATC
>NZ_DBFEGU010000099.1:0-5257 GCF_048329335.1 Eggerthella sp.
CTGCCCGCTCGACGGCGCGTCGATGGCGGCCAGGCAGTTGAGCAGCGTCGACTTGCCCGAGCCGCTCGGTCCCATGACGCCGGTGAACTCGCCGGCGCACCCCGCGAAGCTCACGCGGTCGAGCGCCTGCGTCACGCTGCCGTCGTGCTTGCGCCCCTCGGCGCCGTAGCGCTTGCTGAGAGCGCGCACCTCCACCACCGTCGACGCGCCGACGTCCCTTGCATCCATATTCAGCTCCTTCTTCTCGTTTTGCTCCTGCTCCCAGGTTACGAGCCGCTCCTTACAGCGCCTTGCAGCGCGCCTTGCGGCTTCCTTACCGCACCTTGCGGCTGCCTTACGATACGAAGAAGCGGATTACCGCGCTCGGCCGCATGTGTCATACTGGCAAGCACGAAAGAGAAAGGGGTTCGACGATGACCGGCGCATTCGGCATGGTGGAGACGCACTTGCGCGGCAAGCGCATCCTGCTGGTGGACGACGAGCGCGAGCTGGCCGACATGGTGGCCACCATCTTGCACGGCGCGGGGTTCGCCTCCGTCGACATCGCGAATTCCAGCGCCGAAGCGCTCTCCTCGATCGCGGCGCGCAGCGCCTCCCCCGAGCACGCGTACCAGCTGTTCGTGCTCGACGTGATGATGCCCGGCATGGACGGCTTCGAGCTGCTCGGACGCATCCGTCAGCTGCCCGCGCACACCTCGACGCCCGCGCTGTTCCTCACGGCGAAAGACGAGCCTTTCGATCGCGTGTCGGGACTCACGTTGGGCGCCGACGATTACATCGCGAAGCCGTTTCTGCCCCAAGAGCTGGTGCTGCGCATCGCCGCCGTGCTGCGCCGCTGCTATGCCGCCGAGAACCCGCTGTTGGAGCTGGCTGCGAGCCGCGTGAACTTCGCCACCGCCGAGGTGGAGCGCGCCGACGGGCAGACGGTGCCGCTCACCGCCAAAGAACACGAGATCCTGAGCGTGCTCGCGCGCAACGCCGGGCGCATCGTCACCATCGATTCCCTGTGCGAGGCGTGCTGGGGCACGTCGTTCGGCTACGAGAACTCGCTCATGGCGCACATCCGTCGCCTGCGCGAGAAGATCGAGGCAGACCCGTCGGCGCCGGTTTCGCTCGTCACGGCGCGCGGACTGGGCTACAAGCTGGTCGAGCGCGGCTAGCTCATGGGCCGCGCCCCTCGCACATCTGCTCGAGACCGTCGCACAAGGCGACCGGCGGGCTTCGCGCGCTTCTTCACCAAGCAGCTGCTGCTGTTCGTGGCGCTGGCGCTGCTCATCGTGGTCATCGACTTCTTCCTGTACGCCGTCATCGCCTACCGGGAATCGAACTCGAACTTCAACGACGGCACGCCCGCGTCCACGACGCGCGCAGTCGACCAAGCTCTCGAGCAGGATGCCGACGGCTCATGGACGCTTGGGGAGAACGGCCTGGAGGCGCTCGGCCAGCAGGACGCCTGGGCGCTCGTCATCGGGACGGACGGCGCGGTGGCCTGGTCGCAGGACAAGCCGGAGGACGTGCCCGACCGGTTCAGCGTGAACGACGTGGCGATGGCAGCGCATTATGCGGCCGTCGCCGACTATCCGGCGTTTTTCTGGGATCGGGACGACGGCCTGCTGGTCGTGGGTTTCCCGAAGAACGAGTTCTGGACGATGACGCTCACCTACCCCGCGTCGACCGTGCGCAACTTCCCGCTGTACGTGCTGCTGATATTCGCAGTCGACCTCGGGATCTTGTACACCATCTACGCGGTGTCGCGTCGCCGGACGCAAAACGCCGTGGCTCCCATCGCCGAAGCGCTCGACGCGCTGTCTGACGGGCGCGCGGCCGAGCTGCACCTCAAAGGGGATCTGCGCGACATCGGCGACCAGATCACCGAGACGAGCGCCGTCATCGAGCAGAAGGACGCCGCGCGCGCAAGCTGGATTCGCGGCATCTCCCACGACATCCGCACGCCGCTGTCGATGATTCTCGGCTACGCCGACGCGCTCGTGCAGGACGAGGGCGCAGCCGAAGAGGCGCGCGCAAGCGCGCGGGTCATCAGAGCGCAGGGGCTCAAGATCAAGGACCTCGTCACCGATCTCAACACCGCCTCGCAGCTGGACTACGACATGCAGCCGATGCGCCTGGAACGCGTGCATGCGGCGCGCCTGCTGCGCACCGTGGCGGCCGCGCATGCGAACAGCGGGCTGGACGAAGCGCATCCTATCGAGCTCGACATCGCAGAGGACGCGCTGAACGCGGTGGTGCTGGGGGACGAGAGGCTGCTCACGCGCGCGGTGGAGAACGCCATCTCCAACGCGCGGCTGCACAACGAGCAGGGATGCACGATCAGCGTCGAACTGGCGCTGCGAGACAACGCGTACTGCACGATCCGCGTGAGCGACGACGGTGCTGGAATCGCGGCTGCCGACCTCGCCGCGCTCGAAGCGCGCCTCGCGCGCTCGCGCACGGCGCGCAGCGCGGCCGGGTCGTTCAACCGCGATCACGGCCTGGGGCTCGTTCTGGTCGACCGCATCGCCCGCGCGCACGAGGGATCGCTCTCCCTCGACGGCGCGCCGGGCGAAGGCTTCTCCGTGACCCTCGCCCTCCCGCTGGCGTAGCGACGGAAGGGTTTACGCTCCGCAGACGCCGATGCCGATGAGGCCGGGGCCGGTATGCACCACGAGCACGGGGCTGATCTGCCCTTCGTACCAGGCGTCCACGTTGTGCACGCGCTGCTCCAGCTCGTGCTTTACTTCGGCCGCCTCCGCAGCGGCATCGCCGTTCACCACGGCCATCGTGCAACGCGGATACCGCGCCGCTGCCTCCTCGGCGCAGCGCATGGCCTTCTTCAGCGATTGACGGCGACCCTTGGCCTTCGCCACGGTGCAGTACACGCCCTTCTCGTTGCAGGTGATCACCGGGCGCATGTCCAGCAGACTGCCCACCGCGTACGTCACGTTGCCTATGCGGCCGCCCTTATGCAGGTATTCCAGCGTGTCCACGCAGAAGAACACCTTCGTGCTCTCCACGATGCGCTCGCTGTCGCGTCGCAGGTCGTCGAGCGTGGCGCCGTCGGCCAGCCTGCGCGCCACCGCAAGCGCGACCAAGCCCGCGCCCATGCCGATGTTCTTCGTGTCCACGATGCAGCAGTCCAGCTCGGGCATCCCGACGGTGATCGATCGCATGAGCTCGCATGTGGCCGACAGGCCGCTCGAGATAGTGACGATGACGGCCTGCTCGTAACCGTCGTCCACGACGCGCTGCAGCACCTCGCGCGCAATCGCAGGAGTCGGCGTGGACGTAGTGGGGATCTCCTCGGAGAAGCGGTCGTATACCTGTTGCGGCGTGATGGTCACTTTATCGAGAAAGCTCTCGCGTTCGTAGTTCACCTGCAACGGCACGACGTACATGCCGTACCGCTCGACGTCCGCCGGCGGCACGTCGGTGCACGAGTCGATGACGAGAGCGATGCGAGAGGTGTCCATGCGACCTGCTTTCGTTCGTCCGGGCATCACCCGGGTTACTATCTAGTATCAATAACTAGATTATTGGTTGAAACGTACTATGTCAAGCAGTTCTAAAGATTGACTCCAAACGGTCGCCTTGCTATGCTCGTTTCGTTTCCTCCGCACGCGCGCGAAAGGCTCCTTCATGAACGACGCATCCGTCAGCACATCGACCTATGCCGAGCATCTCGTCTCCCTGCACCTCCCTCGCTACGACGAGATACCCTCCATCGACCTGTACATGGACCAACTGGTGGGTTTTCTCGAAGACACGTTGGCTCCGCTGTACCAGCCCGGCGAGAAGATCATCACGCGTTCCATGGTGAACAACTACGTGAAGCAGGGCGTGCTGGCATCGGCCGCAGGCAAGAAGTACACGCGCTCCCACATCGCATACCTCATCGTCATCTGCACCCTTAAGCAGACGTTCTCCATAGCGGAAATCGACCGGCTCATCCGCATGCAAATCGCCAGCTTCGACACGCGCGTGGCCTACGACTACTACTGCGATGCGTTCGAAGCCGCGCTGCGAGCGTTGTTCGCACCCCTTCCAACCAGCCCGAAAGGCCTGATGAGCGGAGAAAATGAGGGGGATTTCGAGCGGGATCTGGTGCTGGCTTCCACGGCGGCTGTCGCCTACACGCTCTACATCAAAGCGAGCATCGCCGTAGCGGGCGGGCGGCCCAAATAACGCCTTCCGCTCATTTCGTGCGCAAAGCCGAGCGGATGCGACCGGCTCGGTTACAATAAAAGGGTCGATCCCATCCCAACGAATGGAGGAGCCCTTGGAAGCGCTCATGCTCGCCCTGCTCTTGCTGGCGGCCGTCCTCGTCTCGTCGGTCATCGACCAGCTGGTGCCCAAGATCTCCTCGCCCCTCATACAGATCCTGCTTGGCCTCGGCATCGCGCTTCTCGCTTCCTCGCAAATCAAGATCGAACTCGATGACAAGCTGTTCCTCGTGCTGTTCATCGCTCCTTTGCTCTACGACGAGGCCAAGAACATCGACAAGGCATCGCTGTGGCGCAACCGCAAGCCCGTGCTGTCGCTGGCCATCGGACTGGTGCTTGCCACGGCGCTCGTCGTGGGGTTCGCCGTCCACTGGCTCGTGCCGTCCATCAGCTTGTTCGCCGCTTTCGCGCTGGGCGCGGCGCTCGGCCCGACCGATGCCGTGGCGGTAGCGTCGCTTTCCAAGGAAACGAGCATCTCCTCACGTTCCAAGAGCATTCTCGAAGGCGAGTCGCTCATCAACGACGCCTCGGGCATCGTGGCGTTCCAATTCGCCATCGCAGCCGCCGTCACCGGCACGTTCTCCCTCGTCGACGCCACAGCCGACTTCCTGTTCAGCTTCTTCGGCGGTATCCTCATGGGCATCGCCCTGAGCTACCTGGGCAACTTCCTTGTGCGCAAGGTTCGCTCGTGGGGCCTGGAGAACACGACCTTCCACGTGTTGTTCGAGGTGTTCACGCCGTTCATCGTGTACCTTGTGGCCAACGCGCTGCACACGAGCGGCATCCTGGCCGTGGTGGCGGCAGGTCTCGTGAACGTCATCTCGCCGCGCGTCATCGGGCCGTCCATCTCGCGCATGAACATCGTCTCGACAAGCGTTTGGCGGGTGCTGTCCTTCGCGCTCAACGGCGTGGTGTTCGTGTTGCTGGGCACGCAGCTGCCGCTCGCCTTTCAAGGAACATGGGAAAGCACGGCCGTTTCGAACGACAAGCTCATCGCGTACGTGCTGGGTCTCGCCTTCATCGTGATCTTCGCACGATTC
>NZ_DBFEGU010000100.1:0-10694 GCF_048329335.1 Eggerthella sp.
CGACGTGACGTACTTCCCGCACGCCGACGACGCGGAGGTGGCCTACCAGCTCAGGCAGCTGGCGCGCGACCTCGAGATCAGCGCCGAGGTCATCCGCGACGTGTGCGCGGCCGAGATCCAGGAGTACCTGGCCCTCGACGCCAAGCGCGACGCGAGCCTGCCGGTCCACAGCATCGTGGAGGCCTACACGGGCGGCACCGCGTTCGCCTGGTACGGCATGAGCGACTACCCGCGCCTCAAGCGCTTCATCCTGCGCAAGCTGGCGCAGGGCGGTGCCCAAGCCAAGCGCAACTTCATCTTGCGCGCCAGCAAGGCCCAAGTCGACCTGCTGGAAGACTACTGATCCAAGCGCTGACGACATCGGAGCCCGCCGCGCATGGCGGGCTCCTTCCGATTCGAGGAGGGACAAGCTATGAAACCCACTGTGTACATGGAGGAAATGGACGCGTTCACCTACCGCGAGAAGCTGGCGAAGGATGCCGTGGTGTTCATCCCCGTCGGCGCGCTGGAGCAGCACGGCTCCCACATGGCCATGTGCGTGGACGCCGCGCTGACCAAGGCGATGGCCGGCGCCACCGCCGAGGCGCTCGTCGCCGACACGGACGGCGCAATGGAAGCCGTCGTGGCCGCGCCCATCAACTACGGCTACCGTTCCCAGCAGCGCTCGGGCGGCGGCTTCCACCTCTCGGGCACCACGTCGCTGTCGGGAACGACGCTCATCGCGCTGGCGAAGGACGTGGTGTTCGGCCTCATCCTACATGGTGCGCGCAAGATCGTGCTGATGAACGGTCATTACGAGAACTACCAGTTCATCTTCGAAGGCGCCGAGCTGGCGCTGGAGAAAGCGCGCGAGAACGGCATCCGCGACGTGAAGATCCAACTCTTGTCGTACTGGGACTTCGTCGACGACGAGACCATCGAGGCCCTGTATCCCGACGGCTTCACCGGCTGGGATCTGGAGCACGCCGGCGTCATGGAGACGTCGCTCATGCTGCTGTTCCACCCCGACCTCGTCGACCTGGGCAAGACCGACGACCCGCTGTACGAGGGGCTGCCGGCCGAGCTGCCGAACTACGACGTGCTGCCCATCGTACCCGGCTACACGCCGCCGTCGGGCTGCCTGTCCTCGCCCGTGGAATCCTCGCGCGAGAAGGGGGCGATCCTGCGCAACGTCGCCGTGAAGCACATGGTGGAAGCCGTGAAACACGAGTTCTCGGGCGAGGGTGACTACCATGAGGTCTAAGAGCTCGGACGACGACGCGCGCAAGCACGTCCACCCCATGGAGGTGGAGAACGAGTCGGGCGAAGTGGATCCGGAGCCGAAGGAAGCCCTGACCGCACGGCTCGGACGCACGGTCAGGCACGACCATGTCATCCGAGCCGCGTCGGTGGCCATCGTCGCCGTCGTGCTAGGCATCGCGCTGGTCAGCGCCGACACGTTCATCAACGCGGTTGGCGTGCTGCGCACGTTCGTCACCCAGTACTGCAGCTGGTGGATCGTGCTGTGCGCGTTTTTGTGCTTCGCCGTATGCATATTCGTAGCGGTGACGAAGCTCGGTTCGATCCGCCTGGGCGGCAAGGACGCCAAGCCCGCGTTCTCGTACTTCTCCTGGTTCGCGATGCTGTTCGCCACCGGGCAGGGCGTGGGCCTGGTGTTCTGGGCGGTGGCCGAGCCTATCATGATGTACGGGGGCACCCCGTTCAACGCCCCCGACCCCCTGTTCGCCGGAGACACGGCGCTTGCATGGACGTACTTCCACTGGGCCATCCCGGCGTGGGCCATCTACGCCATCGTCTCGCTTTTCATGGCTTACGCCCGCTACAACATGCACAAGGACACCACGTTCCGCGGCACGGTGGAGGATCTGTTCCCCGCCCGCGCGAAGCGGCCCGTCGGCATCGTGGTGGAGATCCTCGTGGTCATCGCCACCATCTTTGGGCTGACCACGTCGCTCGGACTTGCATCGTACCAGTTCAACAGCGGTATTCAACAGATCTTCAACATCCAGACGGGGCAAGCCCTGCAGGTGGCGTTCGTCATCCTGTTCGGCTCCATCGCAACGATGTCGGTGTGGTTCGGCGTGGTGAGGGGCATCAAGAAGATCTCGAACGCGAACGCCGTCATGTCCATCGTGTTCGTCGCTGCCGTGTTCATTTTCGGCCCCACGCTGTACATCCTGGGCGTGCTGCCCGAGTCGCTCAGCGTGTTCATCGACCAGTTCATGCTGATGAGCGGGTTCACCGAAGCCGTGAACCTGGGCGCGGGCATCGCCTCGTACGGTGATTCCTGGCAGGCGTTCTGGTCGTTCTTCATCTTCTGCTGGTGCTTCGCGTTCGCCACGTTCACGGCGGGCTTCGTGTCCACCATCTCCCGCGGGCGCACGCTGCGCGAGTTCGTAGGCGGCGTGGTGTTCGTGCCCGCGGCCGTATGCATCGTATGGACGTGCGTGGTGGGCGGCACCGGCGTGTGGGCCGCCATGTCCGACCCCGGCATCGTGGCACAGACCAACGCCGACTCCTCGATGGGGCTGTTCCTCACCATCGACAGCGTACCTCTGATCGGCGGCGTGCTGACCGTGCTGGCAACCATCCTCATCGGCGGCTATATCGTGACCTCGGTGGACTCCGGCGTCATGGCGCTGTCGAACTTCGTGTCTCCCGCCGCGCGCCAGAGCCGCGGCTTCAAGGCGCTGCTGGCGCTGTGCATCACGGCGCTCGCCGTGCTGTTCATGGTGACGGCCGGACAGGACTTCCTCAGCACCATCCAATTCGCCACCATCGCCGGCGGCATCCCGTTCAGCGTCATCGTGATCCTCATGGGGGTCCAGTTCTTCAAATGGGTCAAGCACGACGAGCAGCTGGTGGAACGCGGCCTGGCCGAGCCGTTTCCCGAAGACTCGCTTGCGGCCCGGCAGCTGCGTCAGTGGCACGAGGAGAGGGAGGCGCGCGAAGCCGAGAAGGCATGGCTCACGAGGCATGAGGAGGTCGACGTCCCCGACGGAGCCGGCCTCGACGAATCGATGAAGGAGGTGTCGCGATGAGCGCGGCAGCAGTAACGGAGGCACAACCGAAAGTGCCGTTCAAGGTGGCGATCTCTTCGTTTTTGGGCAACTTCATCGAATGGTTCGACTACGCCACCTACACGTATTTCGCCATCACCATCGGCATCGTGTTCTTCCCCGAGTCGGCGGTGAACTCCACGCTGCTCGCGTTCGCGGTGTTCGCGTTGTCGTTCGTGTTCCGGCCGTTAGGGGCGGCGTTCTGGGGCAGCATGGGCGACAAGAAGGGGCGCAAATGGTCGTTGTCGCTGTCCATCTTCATGATGACGGGCGCGGCGTTCCTCATCGGCTGCCTGCCGTCGTACGAGACGATCGGCCTGCTGTCCCCCATCCTGCTGCTGTGCCTGCGCAGCGTGCAGGGATTCTCGGCTGCAGGCGAGTACTCGGGAGCAGCGGTGTTCCTGGCCGAGTACGCGCCGGCGAACCATCGCGGGAAGTACTGCTCGCTCGTGCCGGCATCCACCGCGGCGGGTCTGTTGGCGGGCTCCACCGCAGCGCTCATCATCAAGGCGCTGCTGCCCGAAGCCGACGTGATCTCATGGGGATGGCGCATTCCGTTCTTGCTGGCCGGACCCCTGGGGCTCGTGGCGCACTACATCCGCACGAAGCTCGAGGATTCCCCCACCTACCAGCAGATGACCTCGACGGCCGATCCGGCCAAAGAGGCCCCGCGGCCTACCCGCCTCGTGTTCAAGAAGTACAAGAAGCGCCTTGCGACCAGCATCGCGGCGACCATGGTGAACTCGGTCGGCTTCTACCTCGTGCTCACCTACCTGCCCACGTATCTGACCAGCTACACGGCGATGGAAGCCTCGGCGGCCCAGCTTGCCACCGACATCGCGCTGGTCACGTACATCTTCATCATCTTCGGCGCCGGAAAGATATCCGACATCGTAGGACGTAAGAAAATGCTGCTGGGCTCGTGCGTGGCGTTCATCCTGCTCAGCATCCCCGCCTTCATGATGCTGGAGACGGCTCAGCTGTCCATCGTCATCGCAGCGGAGCTCATCATGTGCGTGACGCTCTCGTTCAACGACGCGAACATCGCCTGCTACCAGGCGGAGATGTTCCCCACGGAAGTGCGTTACACCGGCGCCGCGCTGGGGTCGAACATCGCCTACGTGGTGTTCGGCGGCACGGCCTCGATGGTGGCCACCGCGCTCATCGACGCCACGGGCAACGGCCTCATGCCCGCGTACTATATGATGGGCATCTGCCTTGTGGCGGGCATCATCCTGCTGTTCACGGCGCACGAGTACGCCGGCAAGGAATTGAACGACATCGAGTAGAGGATCGAACGCATCGAAAAAGAAGAGGGAGCGGGAAGGGGCGCGTCGAGCGCCCCTTCCCGCTCCTGCGGCGCGTTGGCGCCCTCGCTCGCTTACGCGTCGCCATCCCTTGCGCTACAGCTCGGAGCGGCCCCTGGCGCGCCGCGCTTCGGCGTGGTTTCCTGCGGTCATGGCTTTTCGGAAAACATATGTGGAGGTGACGGCGCGCATCGACGTAGACGGACGGCTCACGCCGCTCGAGATCGTCTGGCGCGACGGCCGCATCTTCGCCATCGACCGCGTGCACGAGGCCATTCGACGCGCTTCTCAGCGCGTGGGCGGCACGGGCATCCGCTACCTCGTGTCCGTGAACGGCCGCGAGAAGTACCTGTTCTACGAGGGCCCGCGTTGGTTCGTAGAGGAGGTCGCCCCCGACGAGCCGCGCCCCTCGTCGTAGTCGCCGCGCGAGGCGCCCGCTCTTCGGCTATACTTTGACGCGACAGATAGAAACGCATTCGAGGAGAACATCGCCATGGGTAAGCACGACCGCGTCGAGAACGGACTCGACCTCGACGAAGGCGCGCCTGCGTCCAATAGCAAGATCCCCCTTCCGCTCAAGGTGTTCGGCATCCTGTGCATAGTCAGCGGCGCAGCGCTCGTGCCGGTGCTCGCGCTGCTCATCGTCGGCATGGTGATGGCCCTGCAGCAGGGCGCCATCGTCGAGGAGCTGTCCGCCGCCGCCCTCGTCATCTTCGTCTCCGACGCGGTGCTCATGACGGTTTTGTCCGCCATGTTCGTCATCCTGGGCATCCGACTGCTGCGAGACAAACGACGCCGCACGGCCCAGATCGCCGAGGTCATGATCGTCATCCTCATCCTCGTGATCCTCTGCGACATGATGCTGAGCGGCCTCACGCCCGATCTCATCCCCTACGGCGTGGTGCTGGTCGTGCTCGTCGCGCTATCGAGCTACGTGGACCCGTCGCTAGCCGAAGAGCGCGAGCTGCGCCGCAAACTGCGCGATATGGAAACGCGCGAGGCGGCCGAGGAGGGCACGCTCGGCCGCGACGAGACCGGCAAGGGCTTCATCGCGCTCAACTTCTTCAACCTGTTCTGGATCTTCGTCGTGTGCTGCGTGCTGGGACTCATGATCGAGACGGTATACCACTTCCTCGTCGTGAATCCAGGGCACTACCAGGATCGCGCGGGTTTGCTGTTCGGCCCGTTCTCGCCCATCTACGGTTTCGGCGCGGTGCTGATGACGGTCGCCCTGAACCGATTCCACGACAAGAACGTCGTGCTCATCTTCCTGGTGAGCGCCGTCATCGGCGGGGCGTTCGAGTATCTGACCAGCTGGTTCATGCAGTTCGCCTTCGGCATCGTGGCGTGGGACTACTCCGGCACGTTCCTGTCCATCGACGGGCGCACGAACGGCATGTTCATGGCCATGTGGGGCGTCTTGGGCGTGGTGTGGATCAAGCTGCTTCTTCCCTGGATGTTGAAGCTGGTGAACCTCATCCCTTGGAACTGGCGCTACGCGGTCACCACGGTGTGCGCCGCGCTCATGATCGTCGACGGGGCGATGACGCTGCTGTCGCTCGACTGCTGGTACCAGCGCGAGGCTGGAAAACCTCCCGAGACGGCCGTGGCGCACTTCTTCGCCGAGCACTTCGACAACCAGTACATGGAGAACCGCTTCCAGAGCATGTCCATCGATCCGGGCAACGCGACCCGCGCGAAATAGCGCGACCCGCTCGGCGGGCGCGAGATCGAAGGGCGTAGGGGCGTGCGCGCAGAGCGCGGCGCCCGCCCCTACGCCGCGGCCGAGCCGGTCAGGGCGGCGCGCACGCCGCGCACGGCCAGCCGCCCTATCACGACGCCGGCAAGGCAAGCGAGCACGCTTCCGCATGCGTACAGCGCGCCCGTCGCGTACTTGCCGCGTTCGAGCAAGGCGAGGGTCTCCAGCGAGAACGCGGAAAACGTGGTGAAGCCGCCGCACACGCCGGTCTTGAGGAACAACACGGCGTTGTCAGGCAAGCCGGAGCCCTCCGTGGCGGCCTCGAACACCGCCCCGATGAGCACGGCGCCCGCAAAGTTGACGGCGAACGTCATGAGCGGGAAGTCGCCCTCGACCGGCACGAGACCCAGCAGATAGCGCCCTACCGATCCGATGAAGCCGCCCAAACCCACGCACAGCACCGCCACCATCGCCCGCTCCTTCGCACTCGTTTCTATATCATGCAAGCATCAGTATACCCTTGCTCGTCGCGAAGCGAATCCTCCGAGCCGTCGAGAGACAGGGGAAAACGCGAGAATGCACGGCGTGCAGGTTCGTCGGAAAGCATGAAGCGCCCTCGGACAACTAAAACCGATCCGCACGCTCCATGCGAGATGCCGCTCCAGCAGCTCCGAAAACCAGCACAGCCGCCGCATGCCGCAAGGAGCGGAAGAATCCGGGTTCGACTCCTCTTCCCTACCCTTGACTTCGAACACTCGTATGCGTACCATATACGAACAAACATTCCCGCGAACATTTGATCTGACGAACGGATGGACGAATGGATCTGGTTGCCAAGCTCGAGATTCTCGCCGACGCTGCTAAGTACGACGTTGCCTGCACGTCTTCGGGCATCGACCGCGACGCCCAGAAGGGCAAGCTCGGCAACACGCTGGCCGCCGGCTGCTGCCACAGCTTCGCGGCCGACGGGCGCTGCATCACGCTGCTCAAGGTGCTCATGACCAACGTCTGCGTGTACGATTGCGCCTACTGCGTGAACCGCGCGTCGAACGAGGTGCCGCGCGCCGCGTTCAAGCCGCGCGAGCTGGCCGACCTCACCATCGCGTTCTACCGCCGCAACTACATCGAGGGCCTGTTCCTCAGCTCAGGCGTCATCCGCAACCCCGACTACACCACCGAGCTCATGATACAGACGCTGTCCATCCTGCGCGAGGAGCACGGCTTCCGCGGCTACATCCACGCGAAAGCGGTGCCCGGCACCTCGCCCGAGCTCGTGCAGCAGCTGGGGCACTTGGCCGACCGCATGAGCGTGAACATGGAGCTGCCCTCCCAGAAGAGCCTGCAGCTGCTCGCGCCCCAGAAGGACAAACAGCGCATCATCGCGCCCATGCGCCAGATCCGCGACAACATCGCCGTGGACAAGGACACGCGCGCGCTCGTGCGCAAGCAGACCACCTACATGAGGCAGATCCGCCCCAAGAAGAAGGAGCGCGCCTTCGTGCCGGCCGGGCAGTCCACGCAGATGATCGTAGGAGCCTCGCCCGAAAGCGACTTCCAGATCCTCAACCTGTCGGCCGCGCTCTACCGCACGCTGTCGCTCAAGCGCGTGTTCTTCAGCGCCTACACGCCGGTGAACGACGACAAGCGCCTGCCCGGCACCGACGCCGTCCAGCTCAACCGCGAGCATCGGCTGTACCAGGCCGACTGGCTGCTGCGCTTCTACCGCTTCGACGTCACCGAGATCATCGACGAGGACAACCCCTTCCTCGATCCCGACCTCGACCCGAAGGCGAACTGGGCCATCAACCACCTGGACTTCTTCCCCGTGGAGGTGAACACCGCTCCGCTCGAGGCGCTGCTGCGCGTGCCCGGCATCGGCGTGCGCGGAGCGAACCTCATCGTGCGCGCGCGGCGCACCACCTGCCTGCGCGAGCCCGAGCTGCGCAAGCTGGGCATCGCGTACAAGCGCGCCCGCTTCTTCATCACGTGCAGCGGCAGCTACTCGGGGCGCGGCGTCGACTTCTCGCGCGAAGGGCTGCGCGCGCAGCTTGCCGCGCCCATCAAGGGCGGCAACCACGGGCGGCGCGCCGACAAGACCACACCGGGTCAGATGAGCCTGTTCGAGAGCGTCGAGACGCCCGAGAAGGCCCGCATCGCGGGCGGGTCGGGCGCACGCGCGCTGGAAAGCGGCGATGCGACCGCAGCGGCGTCTTGCAGCGATGCGGAGCGCTCCTCGAACGCGGCGTCGTCGTCCGGCCGCGCCGCGAGCGCCGACGGGACGTACGGTTGGCAGCGAGCCCTCGAAACGCCGGAAGCCGTGTGCGCATGAGCCGAAAGCCCGCCGAGAACCAGCCCCTCTTCCCCGAAGAACCCCTGGCCGAGGTCGCCTACTGCCACGACGGCTCGCTCGAGGGCCTGCTGTCCGCCGTGTTCGAGGCGTACGCGCGCCGCGAGGACCCGCAGGACATCGCCCGCGCCGACGTCCTGCAGCCGCGGCTCGGCCAAACCGTGCGCGTCATCGAGACGAACGAGGAGCATGCCGTGCGCGTTCGGCGCGGCATCAGGAGGGCGTGCGGAGACGCCGCCTACGATGCCGTCAAGCACGCCTCGCTCAGCGACCACCCGGACGCCGGCACCATCGTGTACCGCTTCATCCGCTACGCCATGGCGCAGAACAGGCCGCACGATTGCTCCGGCTGCAAGCGCCGCGGATCATGCGGCGGCGCGTGCGGGAAGTTCGCCTGCACGGGCAAGGCCCGCCGCAGCGTGCTGGGCGACCTCGCCCACCCTGCCGTCGAGCCGCTCCACCGCCTCGCCCGCTCCGTCATGAACGAGCGGCATCGTATGCTGCAGTTCCTCCGCTTCGAGCATCTGGAGAACGGCGTGTGGTTCGCGCGCTGCAACCCCGCAGCCTCGGTCATCCCGCTGCTCATGGACTGGTTCAGCGGGCGCTTCAACACGCAGCCCTTCATCATCTTCGACGAGGCGCACAACATTGCCGGCGTCTACGAAGGGCGCGACTGGTACCTCGTCCAGACGGAGAACGTCGACCTGCCCGACCGCGCGTCCGAGGAACGCCTCATGCAGCAGGCCTGGAAGCGCTTCTACGACACCGTGGCCGTCGAGGCCCGCTACAACCCCGAGCTGCGCCGCCAGTTCATGCCCAAGCGCTTCTGGAAGAACATCACCGAGATGCAGGAAGACCTCCCCGGAAAGGAAATCTCCCCGCGCTAGCGTCCGCGCGTCCCTGCGAAGCGGCCGCCCCCTCTTTCCGCCAACGGCTAACCGCAGGCAGGCCGTCCTCGCGCGCGAACCCCGAATTCGCGTCGACGGTCAAGATGCCAACGCGGCGCCGACCCGTTTCCCCGTCGGAACAACCGCGATGAATCCATCAACCGCCCCCGCATACCCGAAGGCGGGTCTTTCGAAATGCCGTTTCCAGCCGCAGGTCTTCGCCAGATTGTTTCACGTGAAACATTTGTTCCAACCATCGCTCTGCTGCGCAAAGCAGACAAGCCCAGGCAAAATACGGCAGGGGCGGCGTCCCGGCAACGTCAGCCCATGCATCCCCCCGCGCTCCGAATGGCGAAAAAGCATCGAATTCGGAAGGACGAGGCTCATCGAACCCGCCCGGTGCGCCTCGTTGGAATCCAGCCGCTTCCACGACCTGCGGCGATGCCAAAGCAAGCGCGCCTCCGCACGCGCAACCCTCTTCGATGCTTCCGAATTCAACCTCTTTTCGCCATTCGGAGCGGAGGAATGCGCCCAAGGACGGCCGAGGGAGGGAGGGTAGAGCCCGCCTTACGCGCGATCGGGCTCCCGCACGCCGGACAGGTCGAACGCGGGGATGAAGCTGTCCTCGGCGGCTCCGCCCTGCTGCCAGAAGTAGTCCTCGACGCCCAGCTCGTCGGCGTAATCGAGCAGAAGCTCGTACTCGTCGTCGGAGACGCGCTCGGCAAGCTCGGGGCAGCGGTCGAGCGTCGCCGCGGCTCGCGCGTCGCCCGCCTTCGCGGCGTCCGCCAGCACGGGCGTGTACTGGTTCATCAGCGACAGCAGCACCGCGTCGCCGAAACGCTCGTGCACGAGGCGCACGACCCGCTTCGAGTCCTCCAGCGCGCCCGGCAGCATGAGGTGGCGCACCACGACGCCGCCGGTCAGACGCTGCTCGCCGTCCACCTCGTCGAACGTCGGTCCGCCCGCCTCCTCCACCATGGCCTCGAGCGCCGCCAGGGCGACCTCGGGGTAATCAGGCGCATGCGAGTAGCGCCGCGCCAGCTCGGCGTCGGCGTACTTGAAATCCGCGAGGTACGCGTCGACCGTGCCCGCGTTCGCCCGCACAGCGGCGACCGTCTCGTACCCGGACGTGTTCCATACGACGGGAAGCGCCAGCCCTCGCTCGCGTGCCCAGGCGACGGCCGCGCGCGCCTCGGGAGCGTAATGCGTCGGCGTGACGAAGTTGACGTTGAGCGCGCCCTGCTCCTGCAGCTCCAGGCACATCTCGCCCAGGCGCTCGACGCTCACCTCCGCGCCCGCCTCGCCCGCGGCGATCACTGCGTTCTGACAGTAGACGCAGCGCAGCGGGCAGTGCGCGAAGAACACCGTGCCGCTGCCGCGCGACCCGCTGATGGG
>NZ_DBFEGU010000101.1:0-3369 GCF_048329335.1 Eggerthella sp.
GCGCACGTTCGACTTGTCGATGCCCATGCCGAACGCGTTGGTGGCCACCATCACCGGCGCGTCGTCGGCGATGAACGCACGCTGGCTCTCGGCGCGATCAGCCGCCGACATGCCCGCATGGTAGCGCGCGGCGCGGATGCCCGCCTCCAGCAGCGCGGCGTGCACCTTGTCGGTGTCCTTGCGGGTGGAGCAGTACACGATGCCGCTGTCGCCCGCATGCTCCAACGCGTAGCCGGCGATGCGCGCGATCTTGCGCTTCGGATCGAGCCGCTCCACGCCGAAGTACAGGTTCGGGCGGTCGAAGCCCGTGACCACCTCGTAGGGGTCGCGCAGGTCGAGCAGGCGCACGATGTCGGCGCGCACGCGCGCGGTGGCCGTGGCCGTGAACGCCGCCACGACGGGACGGCTCGGCAGCTGCGCGATGAAATCGCCGATGGTCAGATACGACGGGCGGAAATCCTGGCCCCACTGGGACACGCAGTGCGCCTCGTCCACGGCGACGAGCGGGATGGCCGCCCTTTGCGCGAATTCGAGGAACCGCGGATCGGCCAGCCGCTCCGGCGCCACATACATGATCTGGTAGGCGCCGTCCAGCGCGCGGCGCAGCACGGTGGACTGCTGCCCGGGCGTGAGCGTGGAATTGAGGTAGGCGCCGCGTATGCCGGCGTCCAGAAGCGCGCGCACCTGGTCGCCCATCAGCGACACGAGCGGGCTCACTACCAGCGCCAAACCGTCCATAACCACGCCGGGTACCTGGTAGCACACCGACTTGCCCGCGCCCGTGGGCATGACCGCCAGCGCGTCGCGACAGCCGAGGATCGCCTCGACGACGCCCTCCTGCCCCGGCCGAAAGGCCTCGTAGCCGAAGTGCTGCTTCAGCGCCTGGCGCGCCTGCGATAGATCCGTCACTGCTGCTTCCTCCCCGCCCGTTTCCGGCTTGCTCTCGTATTCCCATGATACTGCATTGTTCCGCGAACACGTCTTGCGCGACGGCGGGAAGCATGTATAATGCAGGTTGTCAGCGGTGCCCGTGGATCGTGAGCTCCGGACGGGTGACGCCGGTATGTTTCAGGGACGGTTAGGGACTAGGACTCCCGCCGTCCTTTCTGTTTCCTCGACGCCTTCCGCTTTCGTCGCGCCCAGTCGTAGGCTGCCATGAAGAATGACAGGATGGAACATAGTCCTGCGATCAGATTGAAACTATCCATTGGGCAATCACCCCCTCTCGAAGGCGCCACCCGCCGGAAACGAACACTGCTGACAGCCATGATTCTAGTGCCTCGCACGCCTTCTGTGAAGTAAAAGTTTCCCCAGATCAAACAATATTTTTGACGTTAGATTCGCGCTGGATCCACGCGTGATCCGCGTGTGATCCGCGCTGGATCGACGTGTGCCGCGCGTGATATCCGCGTTCGATCCGCGCTGGAATCGCGCAAGATCCGCGCGGGCTGCGCGCAAGGTTTCGCAGGCTTGCGGAGCGAAACATCGCCTTCCGCTACAATATTCTCCAAATTTCTCCGACAAAACCCGCCGTTCGATCGTGTTGCAGTCAGAAAGGGAAAACCGCTGCAGAACAACGTCGACATAGCCGCACTGTTCAACCGCCACGCCGCGACGGTGTATAGGCTGTGCTACTCGTTTCTGGGCAGCGCGGCCGACGCGGAGGACGCGACGCAGAGCGTGTTCATGAAGCTGATCGCCCGCCCGCGCCGGTTCAACGACGCGGAGCACGAGAAGGCATGGCTCATCGTATGCGCCCAGAACCATTGCCGCGACGTGCTGAAGAGCGCGCACCGCACGCGGCAGGCCGTCCTTCCCGAAGACATCGCGGACGAGAGGCGCGCGCAGCGGGACGAGACGCTGGATGCGGTGCTGGCCTTGCCGGAGAAGTACAAGACCTGCGTGTACCTGTTCTATTACGAGGGGTATCGCACGGCCGAGATAGCGGCCTTGACCGGCGTGCCCGCCTCGACCGTGCGCAGCCACCTGAGCGAGGCGCGAGCGCTTTTGAAGACGATGTTGGGAGGTGAGCGACATGGACGATAACCGTTTCCACGCGGAAGAATCGCTTGAGAAGCGTCTGGCGGACGCCTACGAGAGCATGGGCCCCGACGAAGAGGCCCGGCGGCGCATGCTGGCGGAGCTGCTGGCCGCAAGCGAGCGGCGCGCTCCGAAGCGCCGGACGGCTCGCCGCGCGCTGGTTCCCCTCGCCGCCTGCCTCGCGCTTGCTGCGGGCATCGGCGTGTTCACCTACGCCTCCTCCTTGCCGCAACCCCCAAGCTCCAGCGGCATGGCGGCGCTGACCAGCATCAACGACGAGCTTAAATCCGCTGCCCCGGCCGCTTCCGACGAATCGCAAAGCGAATCGGGAGCCGCGCCGTCCGACGGCGATGCGCGCTATCCGTTCGTCACGCTCTCCTCGGGCGAGCTTCTGCGCGTCGCCCTCGGCGACGACGGCCCCCTGCCTGCCAGCCCCGAAACCGTCGGAGAAGAATTGGAGCGCGCCGTCGCCACCGGCCCCGACGAAACGTCATCCTCGCCGTGCACGGTGTTCGCGACGAGCGACCCGGCCCACCCTTACGCCATCCGATACGACGAAAACGGCGTCACGTACCTGGCCGACCCCGCGTAAGCCCGACGAACGGAGAACATCATGCACGCTTCCAACCGCAGCCGCGGCAGGCTCGCCGCGGGCTCCATCGCCTTCGCCGTCCTGATCGCCGGCGCATCGCTTGCCGGATGCAGCCCCGACGGTCAGGCGGGCGACCAGCTAGGATCGGCTGCAAGCGAATCGGAGATCATGGCCATCGGTTCCGCGCTGTCCGAGACGGCCTCCACATGCCCTCCTCCCTATCCGTACGTTCCCTCGCCCTCTCCCGGCGGCACCGAGGAATACCGTGCACTCGACGAGCCGGGGTTCCTCTCCCCTGCGACCAGCCCGCTGTCCACGCTGTCGGCCGACGTCGACACGGCCTCGTACTGCAACCTGCGCCGCATGGTGGCGCAGAGATACGCGCCGGCCGTCGTGCCCGCCGGCGCCGTACGCACCGAAGAGCTGCTCAACTACTTCGACTACGCCTACCCGGAGCCCGTTGGCTCCGACTTGTTCGGCGTATCGGCCCAGATGAGCGACTGTCCTTGGAACGACCAGACGAAGCTGCTGGTCATGGGATTCGCCACCGAGAAGGACGGCGACGCTTCGCCCACGGGCGCCAACCTCGTATTCCTCATCGACGTCTCGGGGTCGATGGACGACCCTGACAAGCTCCCCCTGGTCAAAGACTCGTTCGCCGCGCTCGTCGAAGGGCTGACGGAGCGCGACCGCGTGTCCGTCGTAACCTACGCCAGCGGCGAGCGCGTGCTGCTCGA
>NZ_DBFEGU010000102.1:0-3814 GCF_048329335.1 Eggerthella sp.
GTTCATCACGAGCGCCACCACCACGAGGATGACAGTCGTCTCCACGACGGCGCTGCCGCGCAGGAACACCACCCACACCACCGAGGCTGCGGCGTACGCAAGCCCCGCGATGCCGACGATGCGGTTCTCGGACAGCGGCAACAACGTGCAGGCGGCCGCGATCGCCGACCAGAACAGCAGGTGGGCGAACGGGTCGTTCAACTGCACGATGCTGTCGAGCAGCGCGTTCGGCGCATCGCCCAGCTGGGCGCGCACCACCACGACGAACAGCCCGGCGATGACCACGAGGATGGGCGGTTGGAACCGCACCGACGCGGGCTGCTTCGCCATGAGCAGCAGGGCGAGCCACGCGAACGCCGCCAGGCACAAGGTGAGCACCGTGATGGCCGGGATGCGCCCGAGCGCGTCGAAGTACGTGGTGTTCGAATCCCCCCATGCGCCCGAGGGGCCGAAGATGCGCACCATGGCCAGCAGCACGCCCGCCATGACCAGCACGGCCACCATGTCGCCCGCCGCCTGGCGCTGCCGCACGCTCGGCTCGGCGGCGGGCGCGCCGACGGCCGGAGACGGCACGGCGTCCTTCGCCCCCGACGCGTCGGTCGCGCCGCGTCGGCCGTCGGCCGCGCGGGCCGCCTCGAAGCACGCCGCCGCCAAGCAAGGCAGGGCGATGGCCACGACCACCTGCTGGGCAGGATCGATGAAGCCGTCGAGCGCCAAGCTCATCAGCTGGCGCAACGGGAACGCCGCCACGATGCACCACACCGCGCATGCGAACCCCTGCGTCTTCGCCAACAGGATGACGAAGCGCGACGCGAACCAGAAGTAGCCGAGCCCTGCCAGCACGAGCCCGAACGTGGCCAGGACGGCAGGGCTGAAGAAGTCCTGATGGAACGACAGCGCGAAGCATCCCGTGCCCACAGCGGCCATCACCGGCATCACGAACGCGAGGCTGCGATCGTGCGCGGCCACCCAGCGCGGAGCCGCCGCCAGCACCGCGGCCAGCACGAGGATGCCCGTCAGCCAGAACGTGCGGGCGTTCGCCCACTCCGCCAGACCGAGCGAGGACAGCAGGAAGCCGGGCGTGTGCCCCATGAGCGTGCACCACAGCAAGATGAGCGAGAGCCCGGCGGCCGACGCCGCCCCGCATACGTTCACGATTCCCCGCCGATGCTCCATGCCGCAGCGCTCCCCTTTCGCGTTCCCCTTGCGTTTCTGCACGCAGTATAGCGCATCGGCGGGAGCGCACGCTGAGCGGAGCCGGAAGATGCCGGCTCCGCTCATGGAAAGATGCAGCGTATCGCGGAGGCTAGCGCACCGCAAAGGAAAGGCTGGCGGACAGCGGCGACACCACGTCGTCGGCCGTGCGGGCGCGCACGGTCATCTCGTAGTCGCCCGCCTCGTCGAACGAAGTGGTGAACCGCCAGTTCACCCACTTGTCGGCGGTGGCGCCGTCCGTCTCGCACGCCGTCCAGGTACGCCCGCCGTCGAAGGAGAACTCGATGGCCGCGACGGGGCTTCCGCAGTCGTCGGCCACGTCCTCGAACGTGATCTCGTCGCCCGCCTCGAACACGCAGCCGTCGGAGGTGTTCTTGATCTCGATCTTGTTGCGGTACATGGGGTCGACCGAGGCCACCTCGGGCACGGCGTCCTCGCGGGTGAGCTCGATGCTTGCGATGTTTCGCGTGAAGTAGCGCGCCACGGTTTCGGGCATCCACAGCTGCACGCTCGATCCCTCCGACGCCTTCAGCTCCTCGCCGTTCACCCGGTACACCAAAAGCGCGTTCTTGTCGAGCGCGTACTGCAACGGCAGCGGCTCGCCGTAGCCGTCGGCGCCGTAGGCCGTCACGGTGTTCACGCCGTCTTCGAGTTCGGCCATGCCCACCACCGATGCCAACGGCACGCCGATGACGGCAGCCTGGCCGAAGGGCGAGCCCGTGGCGCACGAGCAGCCCATGAGCGCTTCCTGCTCCTCGTCGTCGAGCTCGGACAGGTTCACCGTGAAGTTCTCCTTCACCTGGCCGCCCACGTTCACATAGTAGTTGGCGACGCCGTCCTGCTCGGCGGCGAGCTCGGGCGCGGGCTTGGAGCACATCGAGAGGATCGCCGTGCCGAACACGTTGAACAGCTCGTCGTTGGGGGTGACGCCCTCTTGGTTGAACGTGAACGACCCCTGCACGTCCGCAACGCGCACGTAGTCGGATTCCTCGCCCAGCCACTGGGCGCGGATGTCCAAATCGGCCACCGTGTGGGTTGCGCCGGCGGGCCGGGAGCCTTCTTCGGCGGTTGCGGGCTGCTGGGCCGCGAGGGCCGCGCCGGTTCCCGATGCGAGCAGCACCGCGCCCGCAACGCCGGCCATGATCTTCTGAGCTGGCTTGTTCATGAGCGCTTTTACTCCTTTCCTTCCGTCGCGTCGACGGCCGCCTTCGGCGCGACGAGCGACGGGGTGTCGATGACGACGGTCTGATCGGCGGTCGGCATCGTGTCCTTCGCGTTCACCATGACCGTCTGGATCTGCGGGCTCACGAGACCGCTTTCCGTGGTGGCGCGCAGCTGCAGGCAGTAGGCGCTCTCCTCCTGGGGCGTCCAGGTGAAGTCGAACCAGACGAGCTTGTTGACGTCGGTGTCGCCCAATTCGTATTTCGTCCAGGTTTTGCCGAAGTCCATCGAGAACTCGACGCTCGCTATCTTCTCGTCGTAGGCGTCCAGATAGCCGTGGAACGTATAGGGCTGGCCGTTCTGGATGACGAGGCCCTCGGGCACGCCCAGGATGGTGGCGTTGGGCTTGTTCGTCCAGTTCCCCTCGGCGTCGATCCAGCCGTTCGGGTTGCCGTCGTGATGCTCGAACTCGTACACGTGGTCGTCGAAGTCGGGCGCGTCGGTGGCCACCTTGTACTCGCTCATCTGCTTGGAGTTCACTTCAGGGTCGACGCCTTCGCACCAGTTCGTGCAGGGGAAGCCGTTGGCCGCGGTCAGCTGCTCGCCGTTGATCTTGTACACGAGGAAGGCCTCGCCGCCGTCCACCTTGTCCAGCGGCATGGCGCGCTTGGACGAGCCGTCGGCGCGCATGACGCGCACGCCGTTGATGTCGGCGTTGTCGGTGTAGCCGCCCGCACGCTCGATGAGCCAGCTCACGGGGATGCCAGTGATCTCCACGTTGCTCACCGAGCCGGCGCCGGTGCCGTTCCAGTTGCACACTTCCTTCGAAACCTTCGTCACCACGACGCCGGCCTCCTCCGCTTCCTTCACGAGGTCGGGAAGAAGCGCGGTGTAGGGGCTGTTCACCTCGCCGTCCACCGTGATGGGCCAGCTGTCGAACAGGCTCTGGGGCATGGGCGTGTCGGCGTACTCGGCGCCGGAGCGCATACGGTCGTACAGGCGGTTCCAGGCGTCCATGTTGAACATGTCCTCCTGCGCCATCGTGGTTTCCTGGTCGATGGAGAAGTCGCCCTCCACGTTCTCGACCTTCGTCACGCCGCGCAGGCGCTCGAACTTGGTCTGATCCCACAGCGCCATGCCCTCGCCGTCGTTGGTTGCATCGTGGCAAGAGTAGCAGTTGCCTTTGTACTCGTCCTCGAACCGACCGTCGGACACCAAGCCGTAGTGGACGTTGTGGATGAGCGTGCCGAACTCGTACTGCGTGGGGATGTAGCCCGGCGAGTATGTATGGCAGAACAGGCACTGGTCCACCGTCATCTCGGCATCGAGCGCCGGGCTGTTCGGCGAGGGATGCATGGTCTGCGCGAGGTGTTGCAGCGTCGCGTCGAGGTCGGCGTGGCAGCTGTTGCAGCCGCGGTTGTCGTTGTTCAGCCGGTAG
>NZ_DBFEGU010000103.1:0-3942 GCF_048329335.1 Eggerthella sp.
CCTGGGCACGTGGCCGGTGCCGGCCATCGCGTCGTTCGTGTGCGACGCGGCGCACCTCGACGAAGCCGAGGCGCTCAAGACGTTCAACATGGGCCTCGGCATGGTGCTCATCGTGGACGCGGCGCGCGCCGACGAGGTGGAGGCCGCGCTGACGCAGGCCGGCGAGACCACGTACCGCGTCGGCCGCATCGTGGCGGGCGAGGGCGAGGTCCGCTACGCGAACGACGGCAAGCTGTACGGCTTCGGTGCGGAGGCGTAAGGGCATGACCGAACCGCTGAAAATCGGCGTGCTGCTGAGCGGCAGCGGCACGAATTTGCAAGCCATCATCGATGCGGCGGCCGAGGGGCTGCCCGTGGAGATCGTGCACGTGGTGTCGTCGCGCCCCGATGCGTTCGGCATCGAGCGCGCGCATCGGGCGGGCATCCCGGTCACGGTGCTCAACCGCGACGTGTACGCCGACCCCGTCGAAGCCGACAAGCGCATCGCCGAGACGCTGCGCTACGCGCACGCCGAGTACGTGGTGATGGCGGGGTACATGCGCAAGGTGACGCCCGTGCTGCTGGACGCGTTCCCCGACCGCGTGCTGAACCTGCACCCGGCGCTGCTGCCGTCGTTCAAGGGCGCGCACGCCATCCAGGACGCGTTCGACGCGGGCGTGAAGGTGACGGGCATCACCGTCCACTTCGCGAACGAGGACTACGACAAGGGCCCCATCGTGGCGCAACGCGCCGTGGAGGTGCGCGAGGACGACACCCTCGACGACCTCGAAGCCCGCATCCACGAGGTCGAGCACGTCCTGTACCCCGAAGTGCTGCGCCTCGTGGCCGAAGGCCGCGTGACCGTGGGCGAGGATCGCAAGGTGCATATCGCCCCCGCCCGATGAACCCGCGGGGAAACCCGCAGGCCAACCGTCCGTTCCGCGCGTAAGCTCGTCGTCCGCCCAGGCAAATGCCCGCCAGCTCGAACCTCGAAGGAGCCCTCATGAACAAGGAAGCCCTCCAATCCGTCATCGCCGCCCTCCGCGAGGGCCGCACGCCGTCCTTGAGCGTGGAGGATTTCCCGTGCTTCTCGCCCGAGGCGACCGAAGGCAACCAGCACGTGGAGCCGACGTATCTCGACGTGGTGGCGAAAAGCCTCACGGCCGACGACGCGCCCACGTTCGAGCGCGCCCTGCGCGCGATGGAGGAGGGCGACCTCGCCTGGCTCGGTTTCAAGATCGTCTACGATGCGGACGCGGCTCAGCGCAACACCGACAACGAGGTGACGAAGAAGTACGGCGACGAGGGCTCGGCCGACGGCGAGCCGCTCGTGTTCTTCTGCAACGACGCGAAGGAGATCGTGGCGTCGCGGCCGTACTCGCCCCGCGACACGTTCCAGATGAAGGACGTCACGCGCGGCCCCTCGATGCACAACGAGCAGTTCGAGGGTCTCACCTGGGCGAGCGTCCCTCTGTTCGACCAGGTGCATGTTTGGCTGCTGGGCGCGTCCGACGCGGCCAGCGAAGTGGCGGCGCTCGCCGACCACGTGGGCTTCGCCGTGACGGTGGTCGACTACGATCCGGCCTATGTGAGCGAAGCGCGCTTCCCTGCGGCGAAGCGCATCGTGCTCGAGGGCGGCAACTTCGACGCGCTCGAGCAGTTGGACGCCGCTCCCGAGGATTACGTATGCGTGCTCACGCGCGGCCACATGTTCGACCCCGAGGGCTGCGTCTGGGCGACGAAGCATGCCGTGCACTACGTGGGCATGATGGGCTGCGCCGGCAAGAACGATCGCGTGCGCGAGCTGGTTCTGGCCTCCGGCGCCACCGAGGAGGACTGGGAGCGCGTCAAGCGCCCCATCGGCCTGAAGTTCGGGGCGAAGACGCCCGCCGAGCTGGCCATCGCCATCGTCGCCGAGCTCGTGGATGTGCGTTACCGCCAACGCTACAGCGCCGAAGCGCGCGAGCGCCACGAGAAGAGCCTGGGCCGCTGACATGGGCGAACGCCTCTTTGACGCCCTTATTGTCATCGACGTGCAGCAGGCTCTTGTCGACGGTCATCCGTCGAAGGAGGATTCGTTCCTCGTTGCGGTGGGTGCGATGATCGATGCGTGCCGTCGCGCAGGCGTTCCTGTGCTGTACGTGTGCCACGATGGAGGAGCGGGCGATGAGCTGGAACGCGGCACGGATGGCTGGCGGGTGCATTGCGCCGTCGCGCCGCAGGCTGGCGAAATAGTCGTTGACAAGCGATTCAACAGCGCTTTTCGGCAGACAGGCCTTCATGAAACGCTGCAATCTTTGGGCGCGAAGCGCATCGTCATGTGCGGCATGCAGACGGAATTTTGCTTCGACGTGTCCGTCAAGGTGGCTTTCGAGCTGGGTTACGACGTGACTGTGCCACGTGAGGCCGTCACCACGTTCGACAGCGGGTTCGCCCCTGGCGAAGTTCTTACCGCCTACTTCGAAGATCGCATCTGGGACGGCCGTTATGCGCGCGTGCTGGATGCGGACGGCGTCGTCGAAGAGCTTGCCGCTCGCTGACCTTTTCGTCGTGCGCGTTTGCGGGATATGCGCGCGCTTCCTCGTTGACCTCGCGGTTCGGGTGGTACCATGCGTCGCAGGAGATTGGACGCAAGGGGCCGTTCAGTCGCAGACAAGAGGAAAGGATGTAAGGCCATATGAGCAATCCTAAGGTCAAGCGCGTGCTCGTGTCCGTTACGGACAAGAGCGGCGTTGCGGACTTCGCCCGCGCGCTCGTCGACGAGTTCGGGGCGGAAATCATCTCGACGGGCGGCACCGCCCGCGCGCTCAAGGACGCCGGCGTGCCGGTCACGCCCATCGACGACGTGACGCAGTTCCCCGAGATGATGGACGGTCGCGTGAAGACGCTGCACCCGCGCGTGCACGGCGGTCTGCTGGCCAAGCGCGACAACGAGGCCCACATGGCCCAAGCGGCCGAGCACGGCATCGAGATGATCGACATGGTGGTGGTGAACCTCTACGCCTTCGAGAAGACGGTGGAAAGCGGCGCCGATTTCGGCACCTGCATCGAGAACATCGACATCGGCGGCCCGTCCATGCTGCGCTCCGCGGCCAAGAACTTCGAGAGCGTGGCCGTGGTCACGCGCCCGGCGAGCTACGACGCCATCCTGGCCGAGATGCGCGCCAACGACGGCGCCACCCTGCGCGACACGCGCGCCAAGCTGGCGCTCGACGTGTTCGAGACCACGGCGGCTTACGACGGCGCCATCGCCGCGTGGATGGGCGCCCAGCTCAAGGACGAGGGCGACGTGAAGTTCCCCGCCGACCGCACGCTGCATCTCTCGAAGGTGCAGGACCTGCGTTACGGCGAGAACCCGCACCAGTCCGCCGCGTTCTACCGTCGCGACGACTACGCCGACGCCCCGCACAGCCTGGCCCATGCCAAGCAGCATCAGGGCAAGGAGCTGTCGTACAACAACTACCTCGACCTCGACGCGGCTTGGACGGCCGTGCGCGAGTTCGACGAGCCGGCCTGCGTCATCGTCAAGCACCTCACGCCCTGCGGCGTGTGCCAGAACGACGACCTCGTCGAGGCCTACCAGCGCGCGCACGCGTGCGACCCGGTGAGCGCCTACGGCGGCGTCATGGCGTTCAACCGCCCCGTCACCTCCGACGTGGTGGTGGCCATCTTCGACAACAAGCAGTTCGTCGAGGCCATCATCGCCCCCGAGTTCGCGGGCGACGCGCTTGACATGTACAGCGCGAAGAAGAACGCGCGCCTGCTGTCCACGGGCGGCGTGAACCCGGCCGGCGGCGAGGTGGAGTATCGCTCCGTCGAAGGCGGCCTCCTGTGCCAGGACTCCGACGCCGTGGCCGAGGACCCCGCGGCGTTCACCGTGCCCACGAAGCGCCAGCCCACCGACGAGGAGATGGCCGAGCTTCTGTTCGCATGGAAGGTGTGCAAGTCCATCAAGTCCAACGC
>NZ_DBFEGU010000104.1:0-10147 GCF_048329335.1 Eggerthella sp.
GTGCCCGCCGAAGCGCGTGAGCAGGTCGGATGCGCTTTCCACAGCCGAGAACAGGCTGACCTGGCCCACGCTGCGGCCGCTGCCGCGCGCTTCGTCGCCGTCGATGGTGAACAGCAGGCTGGGCACGCCGTACGTGTTCACCAGGCGGCTTGCCACGATGCCCTTCACGCCCTCGTGCCAGCTCTCGCCCGACACCACCAGCGCGCGCTGGCCGTGGTAGATCTCGGCGGCCTGCGCCTTCGCGATCTCGGACAGCTCGGCTTCGATGGCGCGGCGCTGATCGTTCACCGATTCCAGCTTCGTGGCCAGGCGGTTCGCCTCCTCGAAGTCGTCGGTCATCAGCAGGTCGAGCGCCAGCTGCGCGTCGCCCATGCGGCCGGCGGCGTTGAGGCGCGGGATGACGGAGAAGCTGAGGTTCGTGGCGCTGACGGGCTTGTCGGCCGCGCCGCTGGTGGCCAGCAGCGCGGCGATGCACGGGCGCGGCGCGGCGTTCATGCGCGCGATGCCGTCGGACACGAGGGCGCGGTTCTCGTCGCGCATGGGCATGAGGTCGGCCACCGTGCCCAGCGTGGCGAAGTCGGTGAAGTCGCGCCATAGGTGCGGCTGGCCCAGACGGCCGCCCAGCACCTGCACCAGCTTCAGGGCCACGCCCACGCCCGCCAGGATGGAGCTGGGGCAGTTCGCGTCGCACTTCGGATCGGCCACGGGCACGCCTTCAGGCACAAGGTCCACCGGCTCGTGGTGGTCGGTGATAGCCAGGCCCAGACCCGCCTCCACCACGGCCGCGGCCTCCGCCTTGCAGGCGATGCCGCAGTCCACCGTGACGATGAAGTCGGGGCCGAACGAGCACGCGCGCGTGATGGCGGCCTGCGACAGCGCGTAGCCCTCTTCGAAGCGCAGCGGGATGAACGGCGTGGCCTGCGCGCCGAGGGCGCGCAAACCGCGGGTGAGCACGGTGGTGGCCGAGATGCCGTCGAGATCGAAGTCGCCGAACACGAGGATGTGGTCGCCGCGCTTGACGGCGGCTTCCAGGGCATCGGCCACGTCGGACAGGCCGGGGATGATGTAGGGGTCCAGCCAGTCGCGCTCGAGCGACGGCGCGAGGAAACGGTGAACCGCAGCGGGGTTGTCGATGCCGCGGGCGACCAGCGTCGCTGCGATGAAGCGGGGCAGACCGAGTTCGCGCTCCAGGCGCACGACGGACGCGGGGTCGGCCGCTTTGATCTTGAACTGGGCAGACATGGCTCTCATACCTCACATGCGCGAATTCGAATAGTTCACGTCCCATTGTCCCACAATCGCACGGCGAAGTCACCGGCAAAGGAGCGGGCGGCGCGGGCGGGATCCCGCGATCCCGCATCCCAACCCCAGGATCCCGCGATCCCGCTGCGAACGCACATCTCCGCGACCCCCGCCGACCATACTTCGCCGTTGTGGGCGCAAAACGGCACCCATGACAATTTCCAGCGCGATTCTTCGACGCTTCAACGCCTACAGCTAGCAAAACCCCAGGTGGTGAACAACCCGCATGCCCGTCCTTCGGTAAAATCGCCATCAGAATTGCCATGGGTGGCCTTTTGCGCCCACGAACACCGGGGCGCTCCAATCGAATCGCCCGCATGACGGCATGCAGGCGCCTGGGCGAGCGGCGCGCCGATCTAGCGGAAACCTCGCACGGCCCTAGCGCGAATCTAACGGAAATTCCACGCGGATCTAGCGCCGATCTAGCGCGCTTCTCACGTGAATCTAACGTATAACGCCTGATCAAACATCATTTTTGCTCTTCCATTACCCGGCTTGCCATGGTACGCTGGACGCATGGAAATCGTTCTCGGACATACCTCGTCGATGGAGTTCTGGCGCGCCAAGCGCTCGCATTCCCAAACGCGCGCGCTGCTCGCTCGCCGCGGCGAGCCTCGGAGCTTTCGCTCGGATTCGCCTGACGTAGCCAAGCCGAGCGCAGGCGATTTGGAACGGCTCGAGCGCATCGGGCTCGCGCAACACGCGAACCCCGCGCACTTTATCGTCCCCAACGCGCTTTCACGCGTGCGCACTGCACGCATAACCTGCAGCGTGTTCGACCGAAGGATTCCCTCATCGGCTTTCGTCAACGTGGGCGACGGGGTGTTCGTCGCCTCGCCCGAACTGTGCCTGCTGCTCGAAGCCCGCACGGCCGCTTTAGCGAACCTCGTCGAAACGGGCTACGAGTTCTGCGGACGATACCGGCTGCCTGCCCTGCCAGACGGCAACATGGCACCCGACCAGCTCCCCCTGACCTCCGTGCCGAAGCTGCAGTCGCTCCTCTCCCGCACGCAAGATGTCAACGGCGTCGGCGCGGCGAGAAAAGCCGTTCCGCACATACTCCAGAATTCGGAATCGCCCAAAGAATCGCAGCTTTCCATGCTCAGCAGCTTTCCGGGACGCCTCGGCGGCTACGGGTTTCCCCCGGCAACGCTGAACCACCCTGTGCGCATCTCGGAGAACGCGCGCGGACGGGACGTGGGCCGAATATGCCGCTGCGACCTGTTCTGGCCCGACGCGAAACTCGATGTCGAGTACGACAGCCGGCTGCACCATGCAGGGGAGGCCGAGCAGGAGAAGGACTCGGCTCGCAGAACCGCGTTGGCGTACGCGGGCATCCTCGTCATCACCGTTTCAAGCGACCAACTGCACACGAGGTCGGAAATGGACAAGGTCGCCCATGCGATGGCGAAACGGCTGGGAACGAGATGTCGCTCCCGAGCGCACGATTGGGAACTCAAGCAGATCAGACTACGATCTCAGCTGCTTGGCACCACGCGACCGGAAATGCTGGGCGCAAAACGGCACCCATGACAATAATCGGACGCTTAAAGCGCGCTCGCCCGACGCGCCGTCGGCAAAAGGCCTGGTCGCGTTTCGCAACGAAGCCGAAGCGACGCGCCAACCGCCACCAAAATTGCCATGGGAAGCCATTTGCGCCCACGAAGCAAGCATCCTCGGTAGCGTCCCGAAAGTTGGTGTATCAATCCGTTTCTGGAGGGCGGGCGAAGCCTGCCCGAGAAAAACGGACATCGTCTAGAATCGTCAATCACCACAAAAGACAGATTCGAAGGAAGGCGATGCCCGCTATGGACACTCTACTATTCAACGACCCCGAAGTGAAGGGGCTCGCGTTCGCGATCCTCGAGGAATGCACCGACCTGCAGGCCTTCGGGCGCAGGATGCTCGAGCTCCTGGCGAACGCCGCGATGTCGGCGAAGGCCGACGAGGCGTGCAACGCCCCCTACGGGGAGCGCGACGAGGGGCGCGTCAACTCGCGCAACGGCTACCGGGAGCGGGGGCTCTCGACCGCCGCGGGCGACGTCACCCTCAAGATTCCGAAGCTGCGCCGAGGCTCGTTCTTCCCCGAGGACCTGATCGAGCGCTACTGCAGGGTGGACCGGGCGCTCGTCGCGGCGGTGGCCGAGATGTACGTCATGGGGATATCGACGCGCAAGGTGGAGGCCGTCGCGGGCGAGCTCGGCGTGAGGTCGATGTCGAAGTCGCAGGTGTCGCGCCTGTGCGAGTGCCTGGACGCCGAGGTGGACGCGTTCAGGAGGCAGCGCTTCGACGGGGTGCGCTTCGCCTACCTGTGGCTCGACGCCACCTACGTGAAGTGCCGCGTGGAGGGGCGCTCGGCGTCCCAGGCCGTCGTGACCGCGATCGGGCTCGACGACACGGGCCACAAGCGCTTCGTCGGCGTGGACTGCGTGGACACGGAGAGCCACGCCGGGTGGAAGGCGTTCCTCTCCGGCCTGAGGGCGCGCGGCGTCGACGGCGTGCGCCTCGTCGTCTCGGACGCCCACGAAGGGCTCGCGAAGGCGATAGCCGAGACGTTCCAAGGAGCGGCCTGGCAGCGCTGCGTCACGCACCTCATGCGCAACGTGGCGGGCCGCATCCACAGGAAGGACGACCAGAGAAAGGCGCGCGAGGCCATGAAGGCCGTCTTCGCGCAGAAGAGCCCCGTCCTCGTGCGGGCGTGCTACCAAGAGGCGACCGAGGAGGTGCTGAAGATCTCGAGGGCGGCCGGAAACGTGCTCTTGGAGGCCGAGGAGGCGGCGCTCGCCTACCTGGCGTTCCCGGCCACGCACCGCACCAAGATCCGCACCAACAACGTCCAGGAGAGGGCCAACCGCGAGATCAAGCGCAGGACGCGCGTCGTGCAGGGGTTCCCCTCGCGCGAGTCGCTCATCCGCCTGGTGGGAGCGGCGCTCATCGAGGCCGACGAGGAGTGGTCGGCGCGCTGCGTCATCTCCAGGCCCTCGCTCGCGCACGCCTGGAAGGCCCAGGAGCGCGAGGCCCCCGGCGAGGCCGAGGTGCTCGCCGCCCGCGAGGCGGCGCGCAAGATCATAGGGAGCGCCATTGACCCGAAGGAGGACGAAGGCTAAGATTCACCTCGCAAGGGTGCCGGCGATTCTCCGGCGATGGCCCTGATACACCACGATTCGGGACGCGGCCGATCTGCTGGTGCGGAGTCACAAAATTCACCGCTGTGAAGGGGATTTTGGGGTTCAGAGCGCTCGGAAGCGGCTTTTGGTGCCCGAACGAGCGAGTTGTCCGAGCGTTTGCCCTGGTCGTTGATCGTCTCGATGATGATAGACCCTGCATCGGACTTCACAGCGGTGAATTTTGTGACTCCGCGTTTCGTTCCGCCGTTGGTGTTGGTGCGTATGAACCCAGTTGCATGCGCCAGCCGTGAAAAGCTGGCAAGATCGCTTCCCGTCTCGCAGCTGCTGGCACCTCTCCCTGCGCCCCTCCTTCTTTTCGTTTCCAAAAGATTTCAACGCCGTGGGGCTTTGTTGGAGTTGATCTGCGCACGTTGACGATGCGGGTTGCGTCCGTGCATCATTGACGAGTACTTTTCGGAACATCACGGTGAGGAGCGCACATGACGAAAACGCGCGTCGGCATATTCGGATACGGCAACCTGGGGCGCGGTGTGGAGCTGGCCTGCAGGCAGAACGACGATTTGGAATTGGTGGCGCTGTTCACGCGTCGCGACCCGGCGACGGTGAAGCCGCTGACCGAGGGCGTGCCGGTGTTCGCCGCCGCCGATATGGAGGCCCATCAGGCCGACGTGGACGTGCTCGTCCTGTGCGGCGGCAGCGCGAACGACCTGCCCGAGCAGACGCCCGCATGCGCGAGCATGTTCAACGTGGTCGACTCGTTCGACACCCACGCGAACATCCCCGCCCATTTTGCCGACGTGGACGCCGCCGCGAAGGTGGGCGGCAAGGTGGCCGTCATCTCGGCAGGCTGGGATCCTGGCATGTTCTCCATCGCGCGCCTGTACGCATCCAGCGTGCTGCCCGAGGGCGAGGACTACACGTTCTGGGGCCGCGGCGTCTCGCAGGGTCACAGCGACGCCATTCGCCGCATCGAAGGCGTGGCCGACGCGCGCCAGTACACCGTGCCCGTCGCCTCGGCGCTCGAAGCCGTGCGCAACGGCGAGAAGCCGCAGCTGACCACGCGTCAGAAGCACACGCGCGAGTGCTTCGTCGTGGCCGAGGAGGGCGCCGACCTGGCGGCCATCGAGAAGGCCATCGTCGAGATGCCGAACTACTTCGCCGACTACGACACCACGGTGACGTTCATCTCGCAGGAGGAGCTGAACCGCGACCATGCCGGCATCCCACACGGCGGCTCCGTGTTCCGCTCGGGTGTGACCGGTCAGAACGGCGAGCATACCCACGTGGTGGAGTACTCGCTCAAGCTGGATTCAAATCCCGAGTTCACCGGCAGCGTGCTGGCGGCCTGCGCCCGTGCCGCGCACCGCTTGAGCCGCGAGGGCGCCGTCGGGTGCAAGACGATGTTCGACATCGCCCCTGCCTACCTCTCCGCGAAAAGTGACGAGCAGCTGCGCGCCGAGATGCTGTAGCGATTCGCTCATCCGATATGTCGAAGGCCCCGTCGTTTGCAGCGACGGGGCCTTTTCGATGCCTTAGATCAAAACGCCGTTGCAGTGGTCGATCTCGTGTTGGATGATCTGGGCGGTGAAGCCGGTGAAGGTTTTGACTCGCGGCTTCATGGCGAGATCCTGGTAGCTCACCTTGATGGTGCGATAGCGCGTCGCGGAGCGCGTGCCCGAAAGCGACAGGCAGCCTTCTTCCGCCTCGTAGGTGCCGGCGCACGAGATGATCTCGGGATTCAGCATGGCCACGTGCGAGCCGCCGTCGTCGAAGACGATGATGCGTTTGAGCTCGCCGATCATGTTCGCCGCCATGCCGACGCAGGAATGACGATGCGCCTCCAGCGTGTCCAGCAGGTCCTGCGCGATGGGCAGGTCGGCCTCGGTTGCCGGTGCCGACGCGCGCTGCAGAACCAACTCGTTTCTCATGATGGGACGAATCATCGCCAAAAACCTCTCCACGTGACGAGCCTTTGCCGTTTGGTGCGACAAGGCTCGCTTTCCTACACTCTCTTGGTATAGTGTACGTGAACTTGACAGACGGGAGGCGCAGATCGTGGACGCAGTCGCATTCATGCGTGGCAATAGAGCGTATTTCGAGGATTTTATAACGAGGAGCACCTATCATTCGAATGCCATCGAAGGCAGCACGCTTTCGTACGCTGAAACGTATGCGATTCTCTGGAATGACAACTCGTTGCAAGTGACCGCTACTGCACGAGAGTTGTACGAGGCCATCAACCACAAATATGCGTTGAGCCTTGCGCTCGAAGATATGCAGGCACCCTTGAGCGAGAGGCTCGTCAAGGAGATCGCGCGGGCTATCAACAAGAACATCAATGAAATCGGGGGTTACAGAACGGTTTCGGTGCTTATCCGCGGTGCAGAGCACATTCCGCCGAAGCCGAACCAGGTGAACCAGCTCATGATGCAGCTGGTATACGAGTACAACCATGACGACGACGTCGATCCGTACCTGCGCGAGGCGCGTTTCCATATCCGGTTCGAGCGCATCCATCCCTTCGAAGACGGCAATGGGCGTACGGGCAGGATACTTGTCAATCGCGGGCTCTTGCAGGCGGGACTGGCTCCCGTTGTCGTTCCGTTCGAGCGTCGTGCCGAGTACCTTGCGATGCTTGCCGGCGGCGACCCGGACGGGCTTGCCGAGATGTTCCGGTCGCTGTCCCATGACGAGGAGGAACGCATCGCGCTGTTCGCGGAAGCTGCTCAAAAGTAGATCGCAGTCGCGAAGGCGGCAAGGGCGAACAGGATTCCGAATGCCGCCGCGACGGCGCGCTCCTTGCCGGCGAGGCCGAAGCCGATGCCGCGCATGCCTTCGAGCAAGCTGGCCTTTCTGCGGGTCGGGCGCGGTTCCTCGCGCAGCCGACCGCCGGGGATGACTTCGATCTCCACCGTGCGGGTCGGGCGCGCGTGGGCTCCGTGCTGCTGTCGGGGCTGGGGGAGCGGTGCGAGGGCTGCGTTGCTCATAAGGTCTCCTTCGTCGACATCTCGTTCGTATGCTGTGAAGGATACAGGAAACGCGCGCCTCGCTTGTCCTATTATAGGGACATCGGTGCAAGCGTGAAAAAAGCCCGACGGCGAATCCGTCGGGCTTGAACGATCGAAGCTGGCTGGTGCAAGCGATCCGGCTTGCTACTCCTTGCCGGTCCAGCAGTACGTGCACACCTTCTCGGGATCGATGCCGATGGCTTCCAGCATGCCGTCGAGCGACTGGTAGCCCAGCGAGTCGAAGCCCATCTGCTCGCAGATGGATTTCAGCATGCACTTGCCGCGCTCGGTGGAGCCGTCGGCGTACTCGTCGAGGTGCTGCACGCCCTCCTCGCCTTCCAGCTGGTCCACCATGCGGCGCGCGAGCAGCTCCATGTCGGAGCGGCTGCTGGAGAAGCTCAGGTACTTGCAGCTGAACATGATGGGCGGGCAGGCCGAGCGCATGTGCACTTCCTCGGCGCCGCACTTGTACAGGAAGTCCACCGTCTCGTTCAGCTGCGTGCCGCGCACGATGGAGTCGTCCACGAACAGCAGCTTCTTCTCGTTGATGAGCTCGGGGATGTGGATCTGCTTCATCTTCGCCACGCGGTTGCGCACTTCCTGGTTGCTCGGCATGAACGAGCGCGCCCATGTGGGCGTGTACTTGATGAAGGGGCGGGCGAAGGGGGTCTTGCACTCCGTCGCGTAGCCGACGGCGTGCGGCACGCCCGAGTCGGGCACGCCGGCCACGTAGTCGAGCTCGGGCACGCCGCCCGTCGCGGCTTCGTCGCGGGCCATGATGGCGCCGTTGCGATAGCGCATGACCTCGACGTTCACGCCCTCGTAGTTCGAGTTCGGGTAGCCGTAGTACACCCACAGGAAGGCGCAGATCTTCATCTTGTCGCCTGCGGGGGAGATGGTGCGGTACTCGTCGGGGTTCACCAGCACGATCTCGCCGGGGCCAAGCTCGTATTCGTCGCGATAACCCAGCTTGTGGTAGGCGAACGACTCGAACGAGATGCAGAACCCGTCATCGCTCTTGCCGATGAGCACCGGCAAGCGGCCCATCTTGTCGCGCGCGGCGATGATCTGGCCGTCCTGCGTGATGATGAGCAGCGTGAGCGATCCGTCGATGGATTCCTGCGCGTGCTTGATGCCCGAGACGAAGTCGTCCTTCTGGTTGATGAGCGCGGCGACGAGCTCCGTGGTGTTCACCTTGCCCGAGCTCATGGCCATGAACTGGCGGCCGCCGCTGGCGAAGTTGCGCTCCACCAGCTCCTCGGCGTTGTTGATGGCGCCCACCGTGGTGATGCCGAACGTGCCCAGGTGCGAGCGCACCAACAAAGGCTGCGGGTCGGTGTCGCTGATGCAGCCGATGCCGCTGCAACCGTGGAAGCCCTGCAGGTCGTCTTCGAAGCGCGTGCGGAACGGCGTGTTCTCGATCGAGTGGATCTCGCGTTGGAAGCATCCTTCCTCCGCGTCGTGGAAAATCATGCCCGCGCACTTCGTTCCCAGGTGGGAGTGGTAGTCCACGCCGAAGAACACGTCCAGCACCACGTCGTGATGCGCCGCCGCCCCAAAGAATCCGCCCATTGCTTGCCTTTCGTTGTGCCTGCCGCTAATCCGTGCCAACAAAAATATCAGTATACGGCTACCGCCGGTCCGAAGGAACGCTGAGCGGCCACGATCCGCGTTTTCTGCACGAGTTCGCGCCTCGTGGCGAAGCGTTTTCCCTCTTCGGTTAGCTCTTCTTGTCCGGAACGATGAAGATGAACACGAGCGAGCTGATCAGCAGCAGGAACGGGTAGAACAGAAACGGGATGATCTGGAACGCCGACACCGCGAAACCCAGCTCCGTGGCGGCCGAGATGGCCACGAGCATCTGCGCGCCGTAAGGCAGGATGCCCTGGAACACACACGAGAACGTGTCGAGCAGCGATGCCGTCTTGCGCTTCGAGATGCCGTACGTCTTCGCCATATCGGCGGCGATGGGGTTCGAGATGACGATGGCCACGGTGTTGTTCGCGGTGGCGATGTCCATGGCACCCACCAGCAAGCCCATGCCCAGCTGACCGCCTTTCTTGCTTTTGAACAGGCTTTTGATGCCGTTCAACAGCGCCACGAACCCGCCGTACTCGCGGATGAGCGCGCAGATGGCCGACACCAGAAGCGCCACCATCGTGGTCTCGAACATGCCTGCGGCACCCGAGCCCATGTTGGCCAGCAGGTCGGTGGCGGCAGTGGCGCCCGTGGCCACCATGATGATAGAGCCCGACAGAATGCCCAGCAACAGCACGACGAACACGTTCACGCCGATGATGCCGCCGACGAGCACGATGAGGTAGGGGATGAGCTGGATCAGGTCGTACTCGTGAACGACGCTGCCGCCGAGGTCGGCGCCGAACGACAGTGCGAGGATGATGACGAGCGATACGATGGCCGCGGGTAGGGCGATCTTGAAGTTCTCGCGGAACTTGTCCTTCATCTGGCAGCCTTGGCCTTGGCAGGCTGCGATGGTGGTGTCGGAGATGAACGAGAGGTTGTCGCCGAACATGGCGCCGCCCATGACGCTGGCCACGCACAGCGGCAGGCTGAAGCCGGACGCAGACGACACCGCCACGGCGATGGGCGTGATGAGCGTGATGGTGCCCACCGACGTTCCCATGGCCAGCGACACGAAGCAGCTCACCACGAACAGCACCAGCACGGAGAACTCCGCGGGGATGACGG
>NZ_DBFEGU010000105.1:0-6426 GCF_048329335.1 Eggerthella sp.
CGAGCAGAAGAAGGAGCAACGATCATGACAGAGAAACGCGATGCGATCGTTCAGGTGTCCGTCCCGTTTTGCGTGGACGATCGCGCGCTTCGCCGCGAGGGCATGATCCTCGGGTGGGATAGCGCGCGCATGGCGCGCTACGCCGACGCGCTGGTGGCCGAGATCGAGGCGAACGCGGGGCAGTTCGACGATTGCCTGGTGCGCGCCGTGCAGCTGGGCGGCGGCGTGGCATCGAACGCGGGCGCGGACATCGCGCGCATCGTGCGCGCCGTGCGGCAGGTTTGCGACGTGGCCGAGGACGCGCCCGTCGCCATGCGTTCGTCCATTGCGAACGTGAGCGGGGCGACCATGCCGTTTTTCCGACGCGCCGGGGTGACGCGCTTCGACTTCGAGATGCTGTCGCTCAACCCCGTCGACTTCGTGCGGCTCAATCGGGTGGACAACCTGAACGATCTGCCCATTATCTGCGACCATTTCCTGCATTCGTACGCGAACGACACGTTGGGGCTGGTGCTGGCGTTCGGCCATGATGCTTCCGAGGGCGGGGACGGTGCGCTCAACGTGCGGCGCACGGCGCTGGCGGCCGCGCGCTCGCATGCGACCCACGCGGAGCTTGTGCGGGTGGCCGATGAGCTGGCGGCGGGTTGCGACGAGGTCGCGCGCCAGCTGGACGAGATGCGCGGCGCGTTGACCGAGCATGGCTTCATGGAGTACCTGCCTCTTCGCTTTGCGCGCGCAGGCAAGGAGGACCGTTTCGCGCAGATGGCGGCCGCTGGCGTGCCGCAGATCGGTTTCGGCTTGGGTGCGATTACGCGTATCGACGGAGCCGAGAGCGTGAACACGCGCGACTTGGCGCGCTACTGCGCCGCGGAAGGCGACTTCGCGAAGATCACCGAAGAAGTGCGGAAAACGCGTTAGGCACCGTTGCGGAGGAGCGGTTGCTTCCTTATAATAGCAGGCGAGCCGCAGGGAGCGGCTAACTCCCCACGGCTCTCGAACTCGCTACGGCGGTTCGGATGTTATTGTGCGCCCGGTTCGTCCCTCTGGGACGACCGGGGTTCGTCTTTCGACCACGCTTGAAGCGCGAGCGAGGCCGCCCCGACCGCCAAGCTGCCGAAAGCAGCTACGAGGCCGAGAACCTGCAAGATAACTCCGGTAAGGCTGAGTACAATACCATCCATGGAGGACACCCCCTTCCGTATATCTAGAATTCGGAAATGGATGTAAAGAGGGTGTGTCATCCTCCCCGCCTGGCGGGTTCGTGCTTCTTAGTATAACAACCCCATCTCACGTTTTCATGGCGCACATCCAGCGCAGATCTTCCTCGATCTTACTGAAATCCCACGCGTTTACAGTGCGGATTCCACGTTTCTTGCCGCTGTTTCTCGCGCGGATTGCACGCGCTTTGCCCTTCGTTCCCGCGTGGATCTTGTCGAAGCCGTCGCGGCGTTGCTCGGCTTCGAATATTTCACGTGAAACATTCGCTCTGGCTGTCCGTTTGACGCGCAAGCTCCGGCCGCGCGGCGTGTCGCCTAGGCGCCGCGTCTCTCAAAGCGCCGTGCCTCGTGCATCCGGCGAGGCCACCGATGGCGAAAAAGCATTGAATTCGGAAATTGCGTAGCGAACCGCAGACGTGCTGGTAATCCCAATCTATCATAGTCCCAGGTCATGAGATCGCTTGCTTCCGGCGCTGCTCGGCGGACCCATCCCGGATGACGCGATCGCTTCCGAATTCGATGTCTTTTTGCCATTCGCTGCCCTATCGGCTGCTAAACCAGGATCGACATGCACCGCCGCGCGCCGCTTCCCCTGTCGGGCGGCTGGCGATCGGGCGGGACGGGCTCCTGGCCGATGGCCGAAGAGGGCTTCCGAGCCGCCGGCGAGCTTTCGCGGGGCGGGCCGACCCGGGCTATGTCAATTCTGGTTTGACAGCGGAGGGCAGGTGGGCTGACCGAAATGGCCCGCAGAAGGGCACGCACGCCGCGCGCTGCGCGGGGAGCGGGATGTCGGACGCGGTAGGATGTCGGATAGGGGAAGCGAAAGGGTCAGGATGATATTTGAGGGCAGGCGAGCAATCCGGCCCCGCTCGTTAAAAAGCCCGCCGCGCGGGAGGCGCGACGGGCTTGCAACACGGGGTGCGGAGCGTGGACGGGACGGCTCCGCAACACGACGCTGAGGGCGAACCCGGTCTAGTTGGCCGAGTCGTCCTGCTGCCCGTCGTCGCTGTTGGACCCGTTTTTCTGGGCGTACTCTTCCGGAGTCATGACGTCCACCACGTTCACGGTCATCTCGACCACGTTGAGGCCGGTCATGTCCTTGAGGTCGCCGCCGACAACCTTTTTGATGTCGTCGAAGATCTCAGGGGCGGACTTGCCGTACTCCATGATCACGTCGAGGTTGATCTTCGCGTTCGTGTCGTCGACGATATCGGCGTCCACGCCCTTTGTCTTGTCTGCGCCGCCCAGGCCTTCCTGGATGCGGGAGAGAACGTTGCCCTTCATGTCGATGATGCCGTCGATCTTCTGAGCGGCCATGGAGGAGATCTTCTCCACGACGTTCTCGTCGATGACCAGTTTGTACACCGGCTCGGCGGAGACGGAGTCGGCCGTGGCGGCATCGCTCTTTTTCTTATCGGCGTCCATATCGGAGTAGGGGTTGTAGGTGGAAGAGGTTGCTGGCTTGGTCATAGTGCTCTGGGTCATGGTAGTTCCTTTCTGTAGCATGATGGATCGGGGGGGGCGAACGCCTCGTGCTGCGCGAATCTCGCAGGGGGATGGGCGCGGCACGCGAGGCGTTTCGCTAGTTGAAACGTTCGAGGACCTGTTTCATCTGCTGGCGCGTCTTGCGGTCGCCGTCGCGGTACTTGCCGATGACCACGCCGATGGCGGCGAACACGGCCAGCAGCACGGTGGGCCAGAATCCCACGATGAGGATGAGGGCTGCCGCGACGAAGCCGATGATGCCGTACAGCACCGCATGGCTGTGGTTCTCCACGTACGGCGAGAACGCGCGCTTCATGCTGGCGTACACGCCCTTGTCGCGCTTCGTCTCGGCCGCTGCATTCGCCAGCACGTCGGACGGTGTGTCGGCCGTACGCTGCGGAGCCTTCTGCTCGTCGTGCTTCTGGTTCGAAGACGCGTAAGCGTTCGTCGTTTTCGGCTTCTGCTTCGCCGCCTGCGACTGCTTGGGCGCCGACTTCGGAGCCGGGGTGGCCGCAGGGTGGATGCGCATGGTGGACTGAGTCATCGTCGCATCACCTACTCGACCACGTGGGCGGGCACCGGTTTGGTCTGGTGCTGACGGCGCGTGTCGTCGGTATACTTCGTGGCCTGCTGCGTGAACGCGGGTGTAACCACGTCGGCGTCGCCTGCGAACGTGATGCGCACGGAGTCGACGGGGTAGCCGGTGAAGGCTTCAAGCGTCGCGGCGATCTCGTCCTGCAGCTTCGCGCCCAGCTGTCCCAGCTCGGCGTTTCGACCCGGATCGATCTTCGCGTGGATGCTCATGCGCGGGTCGTGCTTGTTCGTGATGTGAACCTTGACGTTGTCCGTGGACAGGCCGTGATGGCTCTCGACGACGTGCTTGACCGTGGACTGGATGGCGTTCTGCGTGATGGCGATGCTGCCGTTGTCGCGCTCAAGCTCCAGCTGCGAGTTCTTGCCCGGAGCAGTGATGGCGCGAATCAACACGACCAGCAGGCCCAGCGCCGTGATGCCTAGCAGAACGGCCTCGACGACGAAGAACCACGGCATGCTCATGAGCCAGGCGATTGCCGGGAACAGCGGTTCCCAGGCGAACCAAAGGGCTGCGAGCACGCCGATGCCCAGCACGGCAGCAACGACGAACACGATCATGCAAAAGCGTTTGAACTTTCCCATAGATGCCGCCTTTCTTCTAGAATGCGCACGCCCGATGGCGGTGCGCTGCCGGATAGAGTGGGACTACTCTAGAAGAAAGCCGCAACGGGCGCGCCTGGCCGCGCAAAAGTGCCGCCAGCCGTTTGCCGTGTTGTTGAGCACCCGTACCCCTTTGCATGTCCGACGGCTCGGTAAAGGGGTTCGGGTCAGTCTATTTGCGTGAACCTGAACAGCTGCGGACGGGCTATGGGCTCGGTCGGGCCGGGGTTCGCCTCCTCTTCCGCGGCTTGCGCGCGCAGGGCTTCGCCGTAGGCGCGCAGCGTTTCCTCGAGGTTGTCGACCGGGGTTATGACGTAGGTTTTCGTTTCGGTCGTTCCATCGTCGTACGTGGCCGTCACCTTGAGACGCGCCTGCGCGATCATGTCGGCGTATTTGCGGATGAGCAGCGCATTGAGGTTTTCGTGCATATTGACGTCCCATTTTCGACGATCGCCGTAGAACTCTCCCGTCGTGGCATCGTACAGCTCCGCCACCTCTCCCTCCAACGGGAACGAAACGCGCAGGGCGTGCCATATCTCGGTCTTGTTCGCGTTCTGCTCGTCGTAGTTCACGGTGAAGCTCGTGGTGCGATCTTCCGTATAGGGGTCGTCGCCCTCCTGGTAGGAGAATTCGGGCATGCGGGCGTTCGTGTAGAACAGCACGCGGTCGCCTTCCACCGTGTAGGTGAGCGAAGCGACGTTCGTTCCCGTGCAGGAGAGGTCGAACAGATGGGCCACTGAGAGGTAGCGCTGCCCCGAGTCGGGCGCGTTGTCGGCGTTGTTCGGATCTATCTCCGGGTCGCTGCGCCACACTTTCGTGAAGCCGCCGTATCCGAAGTCGTCTGTGCCCGCATCGAGGGCGAAGGAGTTTTTCGCCGTCGCATTGTCGAGTTGCTGCGAGATGGCGAACGCGACGCCGCTCGCAAGGGCAAGCACGCAAGCGGCTGCGATGACGGCCGTGACGAAGCGGCGCGTACGATAGCCGCTTTGGTTGCAGGTGCGCGGTCGGCGGGTAGGCTTCGCGTGCACCGCCTCCGCTGTGCGCAGGCGGTGCGCCTCGCGCATCACGCGATCGTGCACGCGGCCTGGCATCTCTATGTCGTCCATCAGCGCGCGGTACTGGTCCTGCTCGGGTGATTGTCCTGTCCGTTTCAAAGGATGCCCCCTTTCCCCAGCATCTTCCCGAGTTGCGTTCGAGCCCGGCTCAGGCGCGAGCGAACCGTAGCGGGCGCGCAGTGCACGAGGCGGGCGATTTCCTCGGTCGAGAATCCCTCGTAGTAGTGCAGATGCACGATCAGGCGCATCTTGTCGGGCAGGCGTCCTAGCGCTCGTCCGAGCTCGCTGTCCTGCAGGGCGCGTGCCGCATCGTCGCTGCGAGGATCTTCGCGGCCCGCATCGGGAACCGCGTCGGTGAGTTCGGCGCGTCGTTTCCAGGCCGAACGGTGCAGGTCGCGGCAGCGGTTGATGGCGACGCAGAGCAACCATGCCTTGAGATGCTCGTCGTCTTTGAAAGCGGTTGCGTCTTTCAGCAGGCGCAGGAACACGTCTTGGCAGATGTCTTCCGCGTCGTGCGGGGACTGCGTTTGGTTGAGGGCCAGGCGGTAGACGGTGCTTCCCCAGGTGCGCATGGCGCGCTCCATGAAGTCGTCCTGCCTGAGCGTTGGTTGCATACGGGGTATCGCCTCCTTGCCACCAACACGAAACCGGCTTCGGAAATGTGCCCGGAATGAGAAAAAAGCGGCGAAGCGGGATTTCTCGCCGCTTCGCCGCCTGTGAGCGCCGCCGAAGGGCGGCCTTATGTCGCGGGATCGCCTTTTCTGGCGGTTCCGCGCGACGAGACCTTTTCGCCGAGCTGCCCTGTTGCGTCCGCCGCCTTCGCTTTACGCGTAGATCTCTTTCTCCTCCACGAGGTCGTTCTTGATCTTGCCCACCAGCTTCTGCAGCGCGTCGATGCAGTTCGGTCGGATGTCGGCGCCGATGAGCACGTACATGATGGAGTCGCCCACGTTGAGCACGCCCTCGTTCAGCCACGTGCGCACGTAGTATACGCCCGGCCAGGTGAGGGCCTCTTGCACCGCTGCCTCCACGCCGGCCGCGTCGTAGGAGAATTCCACCTGGGCGACCTCGCCCAGGCCCTCGACGCCTTCGCGCACCTGCTTCTTCGGCGTGATGCGCACGATGCCGTTGTGGGTGAGGTACATGCCGCACTGCGCGGCGTTCGGATCCTGCTTCGCTTCCGCGAGCCATTGATCGATGGACGGTTCCTGCTGAGCCATGCCGCTCCCTTCCTCGAGGATGATCGCCCCATTATACGCCATTGAGAATCGTGGGAGACGTTGCCATGAAGGGGCCTTGCCGCCGTCGGCCATCGCGTACGGCTCGTGCGGGCTCGCTTCGTCATCGACCTGACGGCGGATTGGGAAGCGAGGCGGCAGAGATCGCGCGCTATGCACGATTATCGGGGCTCGTCTTCGAAGGCGAAGAAGGAAAGCCCAGGTCGGAAGAAACGACGATGGCGGAGAATCGTACAT
>NZ_DBFEGU010000106.1:0-1453 GCF_048329335.1 Eggerthella sp.
TCGCACGCGAGGTCGACGAGTTCATTGCGCGGTACCGGCCTCTGCGGCCTTCGATGCTCATCGAGTGCGAGCGCGTTGCGTACGCGTCGATAGCGACGATCGCCGCGGCGGCAGGCGGCGGCGCAACCGGCTTGCGCGCGCTGGGCGATGTGCCGGACGACTTGCGCATCACCTTCGATGCCGGCATCGCCTACGGCGATCTGTTCGCAAGGGATGCCGGTGCTGCATCGCATCCGCTGCTCCCCGACGGCGATGCCGTGATGGAGATCAAGTCGTCCGGCCCGTTTCCGCTGTGGCTCGTTCGCGCGCTCGATGCGTGCGAGGCCTACCCGACGTCGTTCTCGAAGTACGGGGAAGCGTATCGGGCCTGCATGGCCGCTCATCGCGGTGCGTCGTCGTTTGCGACAGCGCGCGCGTCCCAAGCAGCCGCCGAGCAGAAGGCCGAGCGGTTCGCCGCAGCGTTGCGCGGCCGCCGCCCTCGTCGCTTCCGTGCGCCGTCGCACACGCCTACGCGCTGCTGAGGTGCCTGGCCGTTCGATAGCCCCTCCCTCTCTACCCGAAAGGAACCAACTGTGCTCGATACTGCATTGACCTCGATATTCGGATCGACGGAATCGCTCGTTGCGGGCGTGTCCACCGTCGATTTCCTGCTGTGCTGCCTCGCGTCCATCGTGCTGGGCGCGGCGGTGGCGCTCATCTACATGTTCCGCCACACGTACTCGAAGAACTTCGTGGTGACGCTGGCGCTGCTGCCGCTCATCGTGCAGATGGTGATCACGCTGGTGAACGGCAACCTGGGCGCAGGCATCGCGGTGATGGGCGTGTTCAACCTCGTGCGCTTCCGTTCCATCCCCGGCAGCGCGAAGGACATCGGCAGCGTGTTTCTGGCCATGGCCATCGGCCTGGCCACGGGCATGGGCTTCATCGTGCTGGCCGTGCTGTTCACCATCATCGTGGCTATCGTGAACGTGGGCTACATGCTGTCGCCCTTCGGCAAGCAGAAAGAGCCGGAGAAGACGCTGAAAATCACCATTCCCGACGACTTGGAGTACGACGGCGTGTTCGACGACGTGCTGAAGCGCTATACCGACGAGCACGAGCTGACGATGGTGCAAACCACCAACATGGGAAGCCTGTTTCTACTGGAATATGCGGTGCGGATGAAGCAGCCGGGAACGGAGAAGCGCATGATCGACGAACTGCGCTGCCGTAACGGCAACTTGAAGATCACCTGCGGGCGCGCTGCTGCGAGTAAGGACGTGTTGTAATGGAATGGACAGACGCTAAGTCGACTGGCGAGGGCTGGGGAGATACCCAGTCGCTCAAACAGTCCTCGCTTCGCTGCGGAACTCGCTTGGTGGGCATCACCCCAGCCCTCTTCGTTCGATTGTCTCTGTTGAAAAAAGGAGTTGTCGATGCCCTGATAGCCGGACTGTTCGCAGTGATGCTGACC
>NZ_DBFEGU010000107.1:0-4796 GCF_048329335.1 Eggerthella sp.
TCTCGGTGAAGATGACGCGCTTCTGGTAGTTGCGCCAGAACGAGTACGCGGCCAGAAGCAGCGTCGCCACCAGCATGATGGCGGTCAGCGGCACGTTGATCAGGAACAGCAGCGCGAACGAGCCCACGATCTTGAGGATGCAGATGAACAGGTTCTCCGGCCCGTGATGGGCCAGCTCCGAGATGTCGAACAGGTCGGTGACCAGCTTGCTCATCATCTCGCCGGTGTTGTTGCGATCGTAATAGGAGAAGCTCAGGCGCTGGTACTGCTTGAACAGGTCCATACGCATGTCGGCCTCCATGCGCGCGCCCATGATGTGGCCCCAGCTGGTGATGAAGTACTGGCAGGCCGTGCGCACGCCGTACAGCACGACGAACAAGAGCGCGATCCACCAAAGCGAGCCGATGATAGCCTCGGGCGAACTTTGGAAGAAGTCCTTCGTGAAGAAGCTCAGGAACTGGGGGAACGCCAAGTCGACGCAGGCCAGCACCGTCGCGCACACGAGATCGAACACGAACAGGAAGGTATAGGGTCTATAATAGCTCGCGAACTTCGCGAGCACCTGACGCGCCGAGACCGGGCTCGCGTCCGGGGCGGTCGAGGACGCGGCGCCTTGCTCCGGCGCCGCGCCGGCGGACGGCTCGGTTTCGCGCGAGCCCGCCTTCTGCTTGAGCTTTTTCAGGGTTTCCATGCCCCACATTGTACCGCTCCTTCGAGCCCCGAGCGCCTCGAATCGGCGCGGGGCCCGGCGCTTCACGGGCTTCGCGTAAACGCGGCGCCGCGGTTGCCGCTCGTTCTCGCGCATCCTCATCGATCCTCCTCGAGCGACGGCTCGTCGCGCCGCGCACGCCGGCGCACGCGCGCGAGCTCGCTTGCCGCGCCGCGGCCGAACACGCCCACGTCGTAGCTGCCGGCGTACGCCGCAGCCACCGCTATCAGCAGAAACGGAAGCGACGCCCAGCCGAATATCTCGGCGCCCATGAGCAGCGCCGTCAGCGGGCAGCGGCCGGCGGCCGCGAAGAACGCCGCCATGCCGAGCGCGGCCGAGAATCCCGCCGGCGCGCCCGTGGCCAGCCCCAGCGAGCAGCCCAGCAGCGCTCCGATGGAGAACATGGGCATGATCTCGCCGCCCTTGAAGCCGAAGCCGAGCACGAGCACGGTGAGCCCCGCCTTCACGGCGAAGTCGGCCGGAGCGGCGCTTCCCGCAAGCGCCCCGCGCAGAAGGCCCATGCCCGTGCCCTGGAACGCCTGCCAGCCGCATGCCAGCACGATACCCGCGAACGCAAGGCCGCCCACGGCCACCAGCGCGAACGGACGAGCCTTTGCCCGGCGGCGCCACGCGCGGCGCAGCGCGCGCAGACAGGCGGCGAACAGCGCGCCGCCCACGGCGCAGCACAGGCCCACCAGCAGGCAGTGCGCGGCGACGGCCCACGAAAGGCCGGGCAGCGCCACCCGCGGGATATGGTCGCCGATGCCGACGGCGCGGGCGATGGCGTAGGCGACGAGGGCGGCTGCCAGCATGGCGGGCGCATGCCGCAGCACCGCGCGGTCGAAGCGCACGAGCTCCAGCACGAACATGCACGACCCCAACGGGGCGAAGAACAGGGCGCTGAACGCCGCGGCCATGCCGATGGCGCCCGGATAGCCGTCGGAAGCGCCGTCGCGGCCGCGCGCGGGCGGCAGCTTGAACGCGCGGCCCAGCACGGAGCCCGTCGACGCGCCCATCTGCAGCGCGCCCGCCTCCATGCCGACCGAGCCGCCGCCCAGCAGCGTAAGGCAGCTGCCGCCCAGTATCCCGACCGTAAGGCTTCCCGGGACGCGACGGCCCGCGCGCAGCTCGTCGACGACGCCTTCGGTGGTCAGGGCCGCGGGCAGGCGCAGCAGACGATACAGCCCCACGGACAGCGCGCCGAGGACCGGCAGCGCCAGCAGCAGCCAGGGAAAACGGGCCGGAAGGCTTTGCGCGAACCCCGTGGACAGAGTGAGCACGATGGACGAGGGGCGCCCGCTGCGCCCGCAACGAGGACGAACGACGCACGCCGCGAGAGCCGCCCGAGGGCCGTACGGCCGTCGCGCGAAGGTCCCTCCCGCCGATCGTTGCGTGCATCCACGCGCGCCTCGCCTCCCGTCATGCTCCGAATGCTTGCACATCCGCTCCATGGTACGGAGCCGTCGTGTGGAAGGACGGGCGCGGCGGGAGGAGGTTGCCGCACCGTCGCGCTCCGTTAGCCGCTGCGTTGCCGGCGCGCCGCGGCGGGTCGGGAAGCGCATCTTCGCCCGAAAAACACGCCTCAGCGTCTGGAGCGTGTTTTCGGAGCGAAGATGCGTTATCGGGAGCGTCGGAAGCAGGCGTCAGCGCACTTCCGCGCGGCGCGTCAGCAGGTAGGCGGCGAGCGCCGACAGCACGGCGACGACGGCGAACAGCACGATGGGGTTCGCCAGGACGATCCCCTGAGCCGTGAACCCGAGCGCAGGGAGAAGAACCGCCCCTGCAGCGTCGGCCGCGCCCGGCACCACCTGGAAGACGGTGGGCACCAGCACGAACGCCAGGAGGCCGAACGCCAGAAGCCCCAGCAAGAACGGAGCCTTCCCCACGCGTCCGTGCAGCACCACCAGCGCGTAGGACAGAAACACGATGGCCAGGTTGAACGCGAGCGTCCAGGCGAAGCCGAGAAGCCCCGGCCCGTAGCCCTCGCCGTACAGCGCGACTATCGACTGCTCGCCCCACAGGGGCAGCACCGCCAAAAGCAGCTGGTCGACCAGGGCGAAGACGAGCGCCACCACGCCGAACGACAGCGCGGTGCTCAGATACGCCTGGGCGCGGGTCACGCCGCATTGCAGCGCGAACTTGAAGTCGATGGAATACGATATGCCGCCGCACAGACCCAGAAACACGCACATCCACAGGTACATGCCCTTGAACGGCGTGCCCCCTTCGCCGGCGAATGCGATGATCGCCCACCCGAGCCCGAAGCAGACCGCGAACACGATGAAGAACACGCTCATCGAGAACAGGATGTCGGCCATCTGATAGCGGACGATCGCCTTGAACTTCCTCATCGCGCTTCCTCCTTCTCGGTCAGTTTCACGAACAGCTTCTGCAGGTTGAGCGGCGCGACGTCCAGCCGCTCGTTCAGGCGCGCCGCGTCGGGCTTGCCCTGCACGTACGCCACGCTCAAGCCGCCCAGCTCCTCCACGTCGAGCACCTCCATCCCCGCGCAGTAGGCGGCCACGTCCGCCGTGCGCCCCGACACGCTGTAGCCGCTCGCGCGCAGCTCCTCGGCCGACGAGGCCAGCAGCACCCGTCCGCGGTCGACGATGGTCACCTGCTCCACGAGGTTCGCCACCTCCTCGATGAGGTGCGTGGCGATGATCACCGTGCGCTGCTTCTCCAGGTAATCGTCCAGCAGCAGCTTGTAGAACAGCTCGCGATGATTGGCGTCCAAGCCCAGCACCGGCTCGTCGAGCAGCAGGTAGTCCACGTCCAGCGACAGCCCGACGACCAGCTGGTAGATGGAGCGGTAGCCCGTGGACAGCGATCCGATCTTCTTGCGCAGGTCCAGCCCGAACGCCTCGGCAAAGCCCGCAGCGGCCGTCCGGTCGAATCCCTCGTAGAAGCGCCCCATCTCCTTGAACAGGTTGTCGAGGCGCAGGTTCTCGGGATACATCTTCTTGTCGTTCATGCAGTACAGCTTGGCCAAGGCTCGCGCGTTGTCGGCGGCGGGCTCGCCGTCCACGAAGATGCGGCCGCTCGTGGGAACCAGGCGGTTCGCGATGAGGCCGAGCAGCGTCGACTTTCCCGCCCCGTTGCGTCCGAGCAGCGCATGGATCTTCCCGTGCTCGAAGGACAGCGACACGTCGTCGAGCGCCTTCGCCTTGCCGAACGACTTCGACACATGGTCGACGCGTATCTCACGCATGGTCGTATCCTTTCTCCACCAGGTCGACGACCTGCTGTTTCGTCAGGCCGAGCTTCTTCGCCTCGGCGACAAGCGCTTGCACGAACCGCTCGTCGAACGCGTTTCGGCGCTTGGCGCGCACCTTCTCGCCGGCTCCCGTCTGCACGTACATGCCCATCCCCCTTCTCTTGTAGATGATGCCCTCGTCCACGAGGATGTTCATGCCTTTGAGGACGGTGTGCGGATTGATGCCCAAAAGCGCGGACAGCTCGTTGGTCGACGGGATGCGGTCTCCCTCGGCGTACGAGCCGGTGAAGATATCCTCCTCGATACCCTCGGCGATCTGGACGAACAAGGGGACGTCGCTTCCCGGGTCGATGTTCATGCGGCGCGCCTCCTCTCTGCTAGTTAGTTACTTGAGTAACTAACTAGCATTCTAGAGAGCGCACGACGGGTTGTCAAGGAGAGAAAAAAAAAGAACGCCCGCCGTGAAGGGCGGGCGTTCGGTCGTGCGAAGCTAGTTCTGCGGCTCGTCGAAGGGAAAGTCCTTGAGCGCGGCGAAGGGGTTCGGCGGCATGTCGTCATCGTCGTCTGCGGCGGGCTCGCAGCCGCAGGGACCCTCGTTCAGGTTCGCGCCGCACTGGGGGCAGAGGCCCTTGCACTCCTCGTCGCACAACGGGATCAGAGGAAACTCCAGCAGCAGCGCCGCGGTGATGAGCGGTTCCAGGTCAATGACTTTGTCGGCGGGCAGCACGTCGAACTCGTCCTCGTCCATATCCTCGGGCGCAGCCTTCGTCTCGTCGAGCAGAAAATAGCCTTCGATCTCGCCCGTCACCGGGAACGAAACCTCGTCGAGGCAGCGCGCGCAAGCCGTTTTGGCCTCGCCTTCAACCGTGC
>NZ_DBFEGU010000108.1:0-1514 GCF_048329335.1 Eggerthella sp.
CACGGTTCCAGCGTGGCCCAGTCCAGGTTGAAGCAGTGCAGCAGCGTGCCCGCCTCGGGGAAGCCCTCTTCGCGCATGATGGCCAGCGCCTCGTCGTGCGCCTCGCGCAGGTGCAGCGCGACGGGCAGCCCCGCCTCCTTCGCCAAGCGGAGCTGACGACGGAAGGCCTCGCGCTGATCGTCGCGCGGCGAGAAGTCGTAGTGGTAGTCCAAGCCGATCTCGCCGAGCGCGGCCACGCGCGGGTCCTTGAGCATACGGCGCAAATCGGCCTCCAAGCCGTCGTCGTAGTACTTCGCGTTATGCGGGTGGCACCCGACGGCGATCCGAACCCGCGGCACGCGCGGGAAGGGGTCGCTTCAAGTCCAGCCGACGAAGCGCTTGGCAGCCGCAGCGGCCTCGAACCGCCACGAGTTCAAGCGATCGAACGTGGTCGTTCCGTCTTCGAACACGTCCACGATGGTGCAGACGAACTCCACCTTGTGAGCTGCGCAGCGCGCGAGCGCGTACGACGGATCGGGCAGAAGCTGCAGGTGGGCGTGCGTGTCGGCCACAGGCCCCTCGAGCTGGGGAGCGTCCACCACGCGGTAACGGCCGTGCTTGCGCTTCTGCCGGAACTGCGGATCGTCGAAGACGGGTTCCGCGCTCTGTTCGTCGACCATGGTCGCGTCCTTTCTTGCTCGCAGGTTGTTCGAGTCGTCGCCGGTCCAACAAAGCCAGCGAGGGGCGTCCTCGGATGCGAGATTCGCGGGATCGCGGAGGCGAAGCGTACCGCGGTACGCGAGGCTCCGGGATCGCACGAAGATCGCTTGCGAGGACGCGCCGCAGCGTCGGCCGTTCCGCCGGCCGGCAGGCCGGCGGAACCGTTCTACTCCATGCTCAGGTCGATGGCGTCCATGTCCAGGCGCGGGAACAGGGGGTCGCCGATTTCCACCGGGTTGCCGGCGGGCAGCTGGCCCCAGGCCGTCGCGGCCTCGATGTCGGTCACGGCCTCGATGTCGCCCAGCGACAGGCGACGGAACACCTCGGCCGACGTGTTCGGCATGAACGGCGCCATGTACAGCGCGATGATGCGGATGGCCTCGAGCGCGTTGTAGATGACCTCGGCCAGCTCGCCGGCGGTCTCCTCGCTCTTCGCGAGGTTCCACGGGGCGCTCTCCTCCACGTAGAGGTTCACGCGGCCGGCCAGCTTCTGCACGGCGGCCGCGGCGGCCGTGAAGTCGACGGCGCCCAGGGCGGCGTCGTACTCGGCGTACAGCTCGTCCGAGATGGCGCGCAGCGGGTTCTCCTTCGCGAGAACCCCGGCGGACACCTCCGGAACCTGGCCGTCGAAGTACTTCTTCGTCATGTTGAACACGCGGCTGCACAGGTTGCCCCAGGTGTTCGCCAAATCGGCGTTGTAGACCTGCACCATGCGCTCCATGGAGATGGCGCCGTCGGCGCCGAACTGCACGTCGCTCATGAAGTAGTCGCGGTACGCGTCCACGCCGAACACCTTGCAGAGGTCCGCGGGCTTC
>NZ_DBFEGU010000109.1:0-1497 GCF_048329335.1 Eggerthella sp.
GCGCACGCCGATCCGATAACTCCCGACTCCGACGGGCGTGCATCGAGGCGAGGCGGGGCCTGGCCGGCCGTGTCCGGCGCGAGCGTTTCCGCTCGCTTTCCATCGTTGTCCGGTCGGTGTTCCGGGCGTTGCGTCGCGACATGAAAAAGGCCGCCACCGTGTTCCGGTGGCGGCCTCTCGCCCGGCGACCCTCGCCAATGCGAGGTCTACGCCTTCTTGTCCGCGAGGCGTTCGTAGTCGTCGCTCGAGAGCACGACGGCGTACACGGCGCCGTCCTTCATCAGGTACGCCATGCCGTTGCGCTCGATGCGGCGCTCGATCTCGGCCTGCGGATCGCTGACGCCGCCGAGATCGACGCTGGACTCCATCAGGCGCCGGATGTCATCCATCGTCAAGTTCTGCATCTGCTCGGTGAACGCCTGGCGCTTCTGGCGGGCGCGTCGCTTCTCGCGCTTCTCGGCATCGGCTGCTTTTTTGGCGGCATCGGCCGCGCTGTCCGCGGCCGATGCCTTCGGCGTCTCGGTCACGGTCGGCTCGTCGTCGCGCAGGGTCTCGCTATCGGTGTCGAACATATTCTCCCTCCCCTCTTGTCATGTTGCCGGCATTACCTATCGATGCTACCCAAAAGCGACCGGGCTCATACGCCGCCCGCCGCCTTTGGCGGGACGTAAATGCGCCGGGCGTTTGTGCGGTCGGTTTCGCCATGTGCGCAAAAAAGGATCCCCGCCATCGGTTTCCGACGGCGGGGATCTCGGCTACTTGAAGCCGCGGCGGTGCGAGCCGGCGGTCTTCATGTGGCATCCGGCATACCCTATGACGATCAGCTCGTTTTCCCGGTCGATGTAGAAGTGGAGGCGGAAGCTGTTCTTCTGGCTCCTGCCCTTGATGTGCGCGGAGATGTCGACGGTGCGCCCGCCGTAGCTCCTCTCGCGCATCTTCATCAGGTCGGCCCGCGCCCTGGTGGCGCTGCTCTCGCTGAACGTGAGCTCGTATCCCGTGCGGCGTTGGAACTCGCCGGCGACCTGGCCCTCGCACCCGTCGTCCTCGAACAGGAGGCCGTAGAGCGCCGTCGCGGTGCCGCGGACGATATCCCATTCCTCGGCGAGGTTGCCGTCGTAGTACTTCGCGGAGTCCATTGCCTCGGGCAGGACGACGATGCGTTCGGGCCAGATGGACCGCGCGAGCTTCAGGAGGTCCGTCAGGTCGCGCGGGATCGACTGGAGGCATTCGGCCACCCTCGCGGCACCGTCGTCGTCCGACGGTGCCGCGCACTGCGCCGCCTTGCGTTCGAGCGCGCGCTTCTCGCCCTCGAGGCGCTGGACGGTCCTCGTGAGCTCGTCCACCTTCGCGGCGGCGTCGGAGTAGCATCGGTCCTGGTCCGTCGCGATCTCCTCCCAGGCCTCGGCATCGGCACGCAGGCGCGCGTTCTCCGCGCGCAGCCCGTCGATATCGGCGACCGGCTCGGCGGCCGCCTTCGCGCGCGAGCGCAGGCGCTCG
>NZ_DBFEGU010000110.1:0-4152 GCF_048329335.1 Eggerthella sp.
GCCCCTCGGAGGATAAGAAGAACGAACGTGAGGAACCCATCATGGTTATTTCGAGTTTGGTCGTGGAAACGATGCCCGATCGCACCGACGACGTGGCCCGGGAGCTGGCGCAGCGCGAAGGCGTCGAGGTGCACGAGACGAACGGGCACAAGATCGTCGTCACCATCGAGGCCGACACCGTGGACGACTCGCACGACATCGCGAGCGGCTTCATCGGCATCGAAGGCGTGACCGGCATCAACCTCGTGTACGCTAACTTCGAGGACGATCCCACGCTGGCCGAGGCCGGTACGCGATGAGCGAAGCTTCGGACACGCGGCGCGCGTTTCGCTGGTCCTGGCTGCGCCATGCCGTGCAGGCGGCGGCTCTCGTGCTGTTCGCCGCCCCGGTGCTTGCGGCCGGATGGAGCCTGTTCGGAACGTCCGTCGGCGGCGACGACGCCGCGGCGACCCCCGCCCAGCTTCCCTTCTTCGGCAGCCTGTCCTCCTCGTCCATCGGGGGTCTCGACATCCTCGACCCCTTCGGCGCTCTGCAGGTCATCGCCGCCTCCAAAACGTTCGAGCTCGATTGGCTGCTGGCCGCGCTGCCGGTGCTCATCGTGTACGGGCTGATCCGAGGCCGGGCGTTCTGCGGATGGGTGTGCCCGGTGAACCTGCTCCTCGAGATCGTGGACTTCGCTCGCCGCAAGCTGCGCATCGACGTGCGCGAGATGCCGGTGCCGCGCCATGCGAAGCTGTGGATCGCCCTTGCCGTGCTGGGCCTGTCAGCGCTGACCGGTGTGCCGGTGTTCGAGGCATTCTCGCCCATAAGCGCCGTCAACAAGGGCATCCTCTTCGGTGCCGTGACAGGCGTTTGGGTGCTGCTGGCCATCGTGCTGACGGAACTGTTCTGGGGCTATCGCGTGTGGTGCCGCTCGCTGTGCCCGCTGGGCGGCTTCTACGAGGCGCTTGGCCGATTCGGCCAGGTAAACGTGAAGATCGATCCCGCAGCCTGCATTCACTGCGACGCGTGCAAGCATGCATGCCTGTCCGATCCCGCGATCCTCGAGCCAGCGCTCGACGGATGCGACGCGATCGTGCGGGCCGGCGACTGCATGGCCTGCGGTTCGTGCATCGACGCCTGCCCCACGCGCGCCCTGTCGTTCACCCTGGGACGCGCCTCCAAGCCGGCCGCCCCGAACGGCGAGGAATGACCCGGTGCGGCCTCTGGTGCATCGCGCGGCTTCGCGATGCACCAGAGGCCGCACCTTTCGCGCGCGCCGCCTTCCCCTTTACACGTTCAGCAGCTTGTGCCTGAGGGCGTAGTCCACCAAATCGGCGCGGGTCTTCAGGCCCAGCTTCTGGTATATCTTCGAACGGTGGGCCTCCACCGTCTTGACCGAGAGGAATATCTGCTCGGATATCTCCTTGTTCGTGAAGCCCTTGGCCAGAAGCTGGAGGATCTCCAGCTCGCGGTTCGAGAGCTGCTGGTAGGAGCGATCCTCTTCCTCTCCTCCGGCCACAAGCTGCTTGGTGAGCATGGCCGTCATCTTCGGATGGATGTAGCTGCCGCCCTCGGCCACCGCATGAACGGCGGCGATCAGCTCTTCTGACGTCGAGTTCTTCAGTACGTAGCCCGCCGCTCCCCCGCGTAGCGTGTAGAAGAGGTACTCCGGTTCGGCGAACATCGTGAGGATGACCACCTTCGTGCCGGGGAAGTCCTTCGCGATCTTCTCGCAGGCCACCAGCCCGCTCTGCCCCGGGGGCATGGAGATGTCCATGAGCAGGATGTCCGGTTTCTCGCGCGCCACGATGGCGTAAGCCTGCGCGCCGTCGGCTGCCTCGGCCACCACCCGCACGTCGGGGTCCTGCTCGAGTATCATCCTGAAACCCACGCGTACCACTTCGTGGTCGTCCGCCAGCATTACTCTGATCATGCGCCCGCCTCCTTGCCTTCCGCCACGTGCATCGGCGCAACCAGCGTCATCTTCGTGCCATGCTCGTCGGATTCCATCGCGAGCCGGGCGCCGATGACGCTCGCGCGCTCCTGCATGCCTACGAGACCGCAGCCGCTCCCCTTGATCTCCGGCTGCTCGGTGTCGAAGCCGCATCCGTGGTCGATCACGCTCACATGCAGCCATCCGGCCGAATCCTCGAGCCGGACGATCACCTTCTCGGAACCCGAGTACTTGCAGGCGTTCAGGATGGCCTCCTGGCAGATGCGGTACGCCTGCGTCTCGAGAGCCTGATCGAAGCGATCGCACGACAGGCTGCCCTCGAACACGATCTCGTTGCCGTACGTGCGCTCGAACACGGCAGCCTGCGAGCGCAGAGCCGCAACGAAACCAAGATGGTCGAGAGCCGAAGGTCGCAGCTGCACCGACAGGTTGTGCAGCTCGTCAAGCACGTTGGCAAGATCGTTGTTCGCTTCCGCCAGCAGCTCGTAGCCCTCTTCGTCAACATGCGCGACAAGGCGCTTGAACACGAACGACAGCGTCAGCAGCTCCTGCGCTATGCCGTCGTGCAGCTCGCGCGAGATGCGCTTGCGCTCGTCCTCCTGAGCGGCGATGACGCGCGCAAGCTCCGAGCGGATGAAGATAGGGTTCTTCTGATCGTCGGCGCGTTTCTCCACCGCGATTCTTTCGAAATCCATGAAGTCGTCGGAAACGACGTCCAAATCGCACAAGGTGCCGTCCAGATCGTCGATGACCTGGCGGTACGCCGCTTCGTGCCGATCGCTCACCGTGCGGAACGCGCACAGCAGCACGGCGACCACGCGCCCGTCGCGCGTGAGCGGCAACGCGCAGAAGCTATGCAGATCCTCGGCGAACACGATAGGGTACGACGAGTACTCGCGCGGGTCGATCTCCTCGTCGATGTTCGTGAACATCATGGGCTTGCCCGCCTTGATGGTGATGCCGCCGATGCCGTGCCCCGGTGCCAGCACGATGCGGCGATGGCGCTCGCCGGTAGCGCCTGCGCTGTATATCCACTTGAGCGGCGCGCCGATGAACGCCGTCAACCCGATAGACACGAAATCGAACCCGTACCGATCTTTGATGTCGTTCACCGCACGCGCGTACTTCTCGCACGCGCCCGCCAGCTCTCGCTCGCTGAAATTGGACGCTCCCACCGCGTCTCCCCCGTTCCCGTTGCCGATCCGCTCGTTCGCTCGTCGACGGTCTATTATCCCCTACTTCGCTCGTATTTGCACGGGGCGGCTTGCCGAACGCCTCGACGACGCGCGTAATCCGCCATGCGGCACGCTCCCGCGGCCCCTGCTTCCCTGATCAGACGCTCGTTCTCGTCGGTGATGCCGCCGAGCGCGAACACGGGCGCATGCGCGCGATCCAGCACAGCGCGCAGGAAGGGCAACCCTCGCGCCGTGGACGCCGGCTTGCACGAAGGCGCGAACACGGGGCTCGCGACGAGAACGTCGGCTCCCAGAACCTCGGCCTCGGCCACCTCGTCGGCCTCGTGGACGTTCGTGCCCACCCACGCGAACCCGTCGGGACGGCCCTGCGCGCGCAACAGCGGCAGCGGCAGGTGCACGGCGGCGCAACCGAGGCGGCGCGCCGCCTCCACGTGCGCGTGCGCGACGAAGGCGATGCCACAGCGCGCGCAGACGGCGGCCATCTCCGCTGCGAGGAGCTCGTAGGCGGCATCGTCGAGGTCCTTCTCGCGCAGGATGACCGCGTCGATGGCGCCCGACTCCGCGAGGAACGCCGTCTGCTGCGGCAACGGGAGAGCGCAGCGGAGGCGGTCGGTGACGAACACGCGCCGAAACGTCGGGTCCGCCGCCGAGGGCTCACAGGCGAACATAGTCGTTCATCACCGGCTCGAGGCCGACGCCGCGCAGCGCGGCGCGCACCTGCGCCACGTCGCGGCCGTCGGCGATCTCGAACTGGTCGTCGCCCGCAGTCGATCCGTCCGCATGCTCGCCGACGCCCGTGGACACGCCGGCGGATATCTTCGTGGCGGCGATGCCCATGACCTGGTCGCGGAAGCCCGCGCGCTCGCGCGACGAGATGGTGATGCCCGCCTGCGGCAGCAGCAGCCGGTAGGCGCACATCACCTGCAGCAGCTGGCGCTCGCCCACGCCGCGCGGCCCCAGCGACCCGTTCCCGGCGATGGGGCGCAGGCGGGGGCACGACAGCGACAGCTCGGCGTGCGG
>NZ_DBFEGU010000111.1:0-5823 GCF_048329335.1 Eggerthella sp.
GGTGATCATGATGGCCAGACCCGGGAACAGCGCCTGCCACCAACGACCGGCAAGCACGCCGCCGCGGGCGTCGGACAGGATGTTGCCCCACGTGGGCGTGGGCTCGGGAATGCCGGCCGAGATGAACGACAGCGACGCTTCGAACACGATGGCGTCGGCCACCAGCACGATGGTGAACACCATGACCGGGGCGATGCAGTTGCGGATGACGTGCTTCACGAGGATCCAGGGGGCGCGGGCACCGGAAACGACGACGGCGCGCACGTAATCCTGATTGTACTCGCTCACCACGTTGGCGCGCACGATGCGGGCGATCTGCGGGATGTACAAAAAGCCGATCGCGAAGATGAGCGAGGGCACCGAGTTGCCGAACACGAGTACGAACGTGGCGGCCAGCGCGATACCGGGGAAGGACATGATGACGTCCAGGATGCGCATGATGACCTCGGACACCCATTTGCGCGCCACGGCGGCGACGGCGCCGATGATGGAGCCGCACACGAGGGCGAAGGCGGTGGCGCCCAGGCCGATGATCAGCGAGTAGCGCGCGCCGTACATCATACGCGACAGCACGTCGCGGCCCTTGTCGTCGGTGCCGAACAGGAACTGGGCATCGGGGGCTTGGCGTGCCGTGAAGATCTCAAGCGGGTTGTGCGGCGCCAGGATGTTGGCGAACACGGCGATCATGACGATCAGGATGAGCACGACGAGCGAGATGCGCGATCCGATGCTCATGGCCTTCCACCGGCGGAAATGCACCTTGCCGGGATTGGCTTCCATCTTATCAGTGAGGTTTCCTCGAAGTTTGACCATGTTGCTACACCGTCCTGATTCGCGGATCGATCAGGATATAAAGCATATCCACGATGATGTTGATGATGATGAAGGTGATGGCCACGCACAGCACGACGCCCTGCACGAGCATCGTGTAGCTGGACTGGATGCCTGAGAGGATGGCCATGCCCATGCCCGGGAGGTTGAAGATGACCTCGATGACCACGGCGCCGCCGATGAGGTAGCCGATGCGCAGGCCGAGCACCGTCACGGGCGTGATCAGCGCGTTGCGCAGCACGTTGCGGGCCACCACGACGCGCTTCGGGATGCCGGCGCCCAGCGCGGTGCGCACGTAGTCCTTGTCCAACTCTTCCACCATGGACGTGCGGATGACGCGCGTCAGCTGGCCGGCCACGGGAACGCCCAGCGCGATGGCAGGCATGGCCATGCGGGCCAGCCAACCGCCCGGATCGGCCGTCAGCGAGGGCAGCGGGCCGGAGGCGGGCAGCACGTGCAGCATCGAGGAGAACAGCAAAATCATGAGCACCGCCAGCCAGAACGACGGCGTGGCGATGCAGGCGATGGAGAACACGCGGATGATCTGGTCGGGCCATCGATCCCGATACAAGGCCGAGATCACGCCGAGGATCACTGCGATGACCACGCCGATGATGAGGCCGAAGAACGTCAACTGCAACGTGACGGGCAGAGCTTCGCCGATGCGATCGGCCACCGAGGCGTTGTTCGCGCCGTAGGTGCCGAGGTCGCCTTGTACGAGGCCGACGATGAAGTTACCGTATTGCACGAGGATGGGATCGTTCAATCCGTGCTCCTCGCGATACTGCTCGGCTTGGGCTTCAGTGGCGTTCTCGCCAAGGACCGAATACGCTTGGTCGATAGGAGAGAGTGCCATGATGAAGAAGACGAGGATGGTGACACCGAAGATCATGATCGGCAACGCTATGAGGCGTCGTCCGATTAATCGTAGCAGGTTGCTCACCGTATCCCCCTTTCGCTTCGTGGGCTCGAAAGCCCGCTTGCACTGACAAACTGCTGCCTGCATCGCGCGCGCAGGCGCGGTAAGGCGTAGACAACCAATGGTATTTTATATGATTCGCACTGATTATGCGGAGAAATAAGAACGATCTTGCTTCGTGTCCGACGCCGTCGGTACGACCTCGCCGCTCGAGTTAGGACGGATTCCGTTCGCATACGAGAAACCAGCTGCTCCCGGTTCCGCGGGCATGCTCGCATCCGACGCATGCCTCGCCGGGACATAGCTCCCCGGAGCGAAACGTTTCGTCGAACAGGTCGGCGGGCAGCAGTCGTTCATCGGGTTCGGCACCTTCGATGCACGACGCGATCAAAGCGGACAGCTGGCGCATTCCCCGTGCGGTGGGGTGGGTGCCGTCGACGGCCTCGTAGTCTATGCCGAACGCCTCGAGGTCGGCCACGTTGCAGCCGTGCTCTCGCGCAGCAACGCGAATGGCGTCGTTGTAGCTCTTGAACGGTGCGCCGCGCAAGTTCCATGCGAACGTGGGGCTCGGGCATCCGGCCACGCGTCCGGGGCAGAGCGTGCAGCACCATACCTCGGCTTGCGGGTAGGCTGCGCGCATCCGTTCCAGCAGCAGCCCGTAGGCGGCGCGGAAGCGGTCGATCGCGCCGGGCGCGGCGGCTGCCGGGGCGTGCGGTTCGATGGCGTCAAGATCGAGCGCGACGGGCACGGCGTTGCCGCGGCCGGCGGCTTGCGCCGTCGCGCCGCCCCAGCCGTAATCGTTGATGCCCATGAACACGATGACGACATCGGGCTGCACGCCGTCTTCGGCCAGCGCGTCGATGCGTTCTTGGCTGTTTCCGGCAGGGAAGCCGGCGCCTTCCACGAGGCTTCCGGAGAACGAGCTGTTCGCCAGCAGCCGTCCGCCGAGGCGTTCGATAACTTGGGACCACCAGGTGTCGGCGCTCGACGTCACGCCGGTCTGCTCGCAGCGTTCGCCCTGGTAGTACACGGTGAATCCGTCGGGGTTGCATCCATCGAACGTGCTGATGGAATCGCCGAGAATGGAAAAGGATCTCATAGGGCCTCTTTCTCAAAAGCAAGGGCTCGCTCCTTGCGGAGCGAGCCCTGGGGTTGCCTTGCTCTACGGGTTCACAGCGCGCGCTTACGCCTTCACGCTCGCACCGAGGAACACGAGGCCCGTCGTGGCGATGGGCTCGAAGCCGGTGATCTGCGTCTCCTGGTAGCCCGTGGCCAGCTCGCGGTGGAACAGCGGGTACAGCGGAACTTCCTCGGCCAGAAGGTCGAAGCACTTGTTCCACAGCTCCTGCTGCTCGTTGCCGGTGGCCTCGCGAGCCTGCTGCATGAGGGTCTGCAGCTCGTCGAACTTGCCGTCGCCGGCCTTCTTCCAGCAGCTGCGGCCCTGGGTCCACACGTTGTCGCCGTACCACCAGGACATCAGCAGGTCGGGGTCGTTGCCGAAGCAGGTCGGGTCGCCCGGGGTCAGCATGACGTCGTAGGGCAGCACGTCGGCCGACTCGGCCAGAGACGCCCAGTCGATCTTCGTCTCGTTGATGGTGCAGTTCACGCCGATGGCATCGAGGTCGTTCTTGATGCCGGCGGCCAGGTTCTTCACCCAGTTGTTGTTCGTCATCAGCTCGAAGCTCAGGTCGGTGACGCCGGCCTCGGAAAGCAGGCTCTTGGCCTTCTCGGGGTCGTAGGTGTACACCGTGGAAGCCTTGTGGTAGTTCTCGTGGCTCTCGGGCAGGAAGCTCGTCACCTTCGCGGCATGGCCGGCCATGGCGTTGGAGATCAGCTTGTCCACGTCCACGGCATAGTAGAACGCCTGGCGGACGCGCTTATCGTCGAACGGCTTCTTGAGCGTGTTGAACATGAAGAACGGCTGGTTGAAGCCCTGGATGTAGTCGACGGACGCGCCGGCGGCCATGAGCTGTTCGGCGTTGGCGTCGGGCACGTTCTCCATAACCTGGACCGTGGCCTCCTGCAGCGCGGTGGTGCGGGAGGTGTCGTCGAGCAGGATGTCCCAGTGCATCTTGTCGGCCGTAGCGGCGTACTTGCCGTTGTAGTTCGTGTTCGGCACGAACTCGATGGAGCCGCCGTCGTCGCCGTTGATGGTGTCGTACACCCACGGGCCGGAACCGATCGGCTTCGTCTTCAGATCATCCTCGGTCAGCGAGGCGGGGAACACCTTGACCACGCTCAGACGGCCCTTCAGCAGGCTGTCGAAGGGGTACTTCAGCGTGAAGGAGACGGTCTTGTCGTCCTTCGCAGACACCGTGTCGATGAATTCGAGGAAGGCGCCGTAGGTGGCGTCGGCCATGTTCTTCTCGAACGCGTTCACCACGTCGGCGGTGGTGACGTCCGTGCCGTCGGAGAACTTGGCACCGTCGCGCAGGGCAACCTCGTACTCGGTGTCGGAGACCTTCGTGGGCTCGCCGGCGGCAAGCGCGTTATAGGTCTTGTAGGTGTGCAGATCGAGGTCGTACAGGCCCTCGAACACATGCCACGTGGCGGCCAGCATCAGCGCGGAGCTGTTGCCGATCGGGTTGACGTTCGTGCTCGTGTAGGCCATGGCGCCGGTCAGCGTGCCGCCCTGGGCCGCTGCGCCGGCGTCGGTGCCGGCATCGGTCGACGGGGTGTCCGTCGTTTCGCCGCCGCCACCGCAGCCGGCCAGAGTCAGGCCTGCTGCAGCCGCCGCGACGGCGCTGCCCGCCAAGAACGTGCGGCGAGACAAAGTTGCTTTCAAAGGCTGTTCCATTGGTTTCCCTCCATTTCGGTATCGGGGCAGGAGGCCCCGAACGTACGTGCGTGCTTGCGCACGCGCACAACAGCAGTGCCCATTATCCGGGAAAACCCCCAGAAAATAAAGAACTTGTAAGATCAATGTTCTTATATTTGTTCAAATACGAGAATAATTCACCAGGGGAAATACGTGGTATCATGCGCCGCATGATACGAAAGAGCGATAAAAGTAACAGTTGGCTAACGGCGTTCCTCAGCCGCGAAAATCGACCGTTTCCCGCACTGGTTGTCCGTCTCTCGCGTCCAGCGTTGCCCGCGCCCGCCAAGTTGCTGGCGCCGCCCGCTTCGAACGAGGCCGTGCGCAAGTCCATGAAGGGTAACAAGCGCAGCAACACGAAGCCCGAGCTTCTGGTGCGCGAGCGCCTGCGCGCGGCTGGCCTGACGGGGTATCGGCTGCAGTGGAAGGTGCCGGGGCACCCGGACGTAGCGTGGCCGGGCAAGAAGGTGGCGCTGTTCGTCAACGGGTGCTTCTGGCACAGGTGCCCGCACTGCAAGCCCAGCATGCCGAAGAGCAACGTGGAGTACTGGGTGGTGAAGTTCGAGCGTAACGTCGAGCGCGACGAGCGCAGCCGCGCCGCGTTGGAGGAGCTAGGCTGGACCGTCCACGTGATCTGGGAATGCCAGCTCAAGAAGAAGACGATCGACGACACGTTCGCCGCGCTGCTCCCCGCTCTCGCCGAGGAGCTAGGAAAAGAACTCAAGGGCATCTAGCGAGAAGGCTGGCGCACGGTGGTCTGGCGCTCGAACGGTCCTGCTCGCGCAAACAGCTCGCTGGGCCGTTCGGCTCGTGCGGAACCGCGCCCAGACCGCCGCGCGCAAACCTTCCGCCGCCTACCGACGGGGGCGACCGCGGCGTGCCGCCCATCGTATTCGTCGCACCGCAACGCGATTTCGGGCTGGTATCATGAATGCCGTGTATTCTGTCAGGCGAAGCAAGCTGAGCAAGAGCAGAAGGTCGGGGCCCCGATGCGCCTTTGTCGGGTGAGCATCCCCTTCGAAGGAGAGGAATATGACGAGAGAATTCAAATCTATGGACGGCAACAACGCCGCCGCGTACGTCTCCTATGCGTTTACCGAGGTGGCGGGCATTTACCCGATCACTCCGTCGAGCCCCATGGCCGACCTGGTGGACCAGTGGTCCGCTGCCGGCAAGAAGAACATCTTCGGCACCACAGTGAAGGTGTGCGAGATGCAGTCCGAGGGCGGCGCCGCCGGCGCGGTGCACGGCTCGC
>NZ_DBFEGU010000112.1:0-10194 GCF_048329335.1 Eggerthella sp.
GTGGCGGGCACGGCGGGCTGCTGCAGCGCGTCGGCGGTCAGCTTGGCCGTGGGCTGCATCGAGGCGATGGCGGAGCCGATGGCTTTGGCCACTGCATCGGCGTCGAGGGCGGTGCCGGTCGCCTCGGGCTGCACGGCGAACGCGTTCTTCTGCTCGTCGAATGCGACGACCGCGTCCGTCGGCGGGGTGGCCGTGGCGTTGAACTCGTCGACGGCGGTGCGCACCGCGTTCGCGAGGCTGCTCCCGCTGGAGGCAGCCAAGCTGTCGGTTTCGTCGTGCTCGCGCGTGATTTCGAGCGGCCACAGCCAGGGGTTCGTGTTGCCCAGCGCGTCGGCGACGATGGCTTGCCCGTCGAATGAGACGCCCGCATCTTTCGCGGAGAGCTTCATCGAGAAGCCCTGCCCCGAAACTGCCACGGTGTAATCGCTCAAGGCGTCGTCGAGGATGGCTTGCACTTCGGACGACGTTTTCAGCGACACGTCGTGGTCCCCCAGCACGGTGTTCGGCATGAAGCGGTCGGTGAAGTAAAGGCTGCCGGCCACGTAGGCGATCAGCAGCAGGCCCACAATGGAGCCCGCGACGATACCGATGATCTTGGGCGCCGAGAAACGCCGTCGGGCGGTGGTTTCAGGCGAGCTTGCAGGAGCGGGCGTCTGGTCGGCGGGTGCGGCGTGTTTCATAAGGCGTCCTGGGTGATGAGGCGAATGTGCGTCGTCCTTGTCGAGCGCGTCGCCCCATTCTAAAGGAAACCATCTCGCCACGATAGGGTGAGTTATCTCATCACGGTAATCGGTTGAAGCTACGGGGCGTGTCGCGTATAATGCAGGCGAGCCGCAGGGAGCTGGTTACTCCCCACGGCCCTCGGACTTGCTTCGGCGGTTCGGATTTATTTGGGTCCCGGTTCGTCCCCTTGGGGCGACCGGGGTTTATCTTTCGACTGAACTTGCAGAACAAGCGCAGCCGCCTCCACTCCCAAGTTGCAGAGAGCAGCGAGCAAGCAGAGAACCTGCAAGATAACTCCGGTAAGGTCGAACACCAATCCATCCATAGAGGACACCCCCTTCCGTTATCTAGAATCGGAAATGGATGTAAAGAGGGTGCTATCCTCTCCGCCCAACAAGGCCGTGTCCCTAGTATAACGACCTCGTCTTACGCGCAGATGGCGCACGTCTAGCGCGAATCTTTCTCAATCTAGCGCTAATCTGACCCAGTTCTCACGCGAATTCCATGCGGGTTGCCCTTGGATCCAGCGCGGTTCTTGCGTGCTTTGCTGCTCAATCTAGCGCGTTTCCTGCGCCGCCAGATAGCGGCATCTCGAAGCGCCCGATGCTTCACGTGAAACATCGGGATGGGGCTTGGCAAGGTGATCGGCGGCGGAGAGGTGGAAAGGCTATGCTTCCCGCTCGGGGTCGTCTTCGAACGGGAAGGTTTCCGCTTCCTGCGGTTTCATCGCGCGCGCTCGGCGTTTCTTCTCTGCGCGCAAGGGGAGGTATTCGCTGATCACGATGCCGGCGAAGATGAGGGCGAACCCGGCGAACAGCGGGCCGGTGAGGATCTCGCCCAAGAACAGCACCGAGAACGTCACGCCGAACACCGACTCGGTTGCCAGGAACAGCGATGCGGGCGCGGGGTCGACGTGCGCGACGGCGAAGTTCTGCAGCAGCAGCGCGATGCACGAGGCGAACACGGCCAAGTACCCCAGGCTCACCCACGTGTCCAGCCCCAAGCTGGCGAACGCGGGCATGGGCTCGAACGCAAGCCCGGCGCCGAAGCCCAGAACGCCGGCCACCAGGAACTGCACGACCGTGAGCAGCGTCATGTCGCGACCGCGCGCGTACTTCGCCGTGTACAGCACATGCAGGCTGAGAAAGAACGCCGACAGCAGCGTGATCAGGTCGCCGAAGCGCAGCGAGAACCCCGAGAGCCCCGCGAACGAGACGCAGCCCACGCCGGCCACGCACACGAGGGCGGCGGCGATGTTGAAGCGAGTCGGGCGCGGCCCGCGCAGCGCCCATCCGAGAAACGGGATGATCACGCAGTACAGCGATGTGAGGAACGCGCTGTTCGAGGCGGTGGTGTCGGTGAGTCCCGTGGAGTTCGCCCAGTACGAGAGGAACAGGAACGCGCCCAGGATGGCGCCCTTTTTCAGGTGGTCGAGGTCCAGCGCTTTTCTGAACCGCGGCAACATGACGATGCCCAAAATGATGCCCGCCACGGTGAAGCGCACGCCGACGAGCCATGCGGGCGGGAACTCGTCGACGGTCGACTTGATGACCACGGTGCCCAATCCCCAGATGGCAGCCGCCACCAGGAGGAAGGCCTTGTACATCCAAAGAGGATGCTCGCTATGTTTCACGATGCGTGCCATAGTGCAGCATCATAGCATGGGCGCGGCTTGCAACTGCGACCTCGCCGGGAAACATCTTCGCCCGAAAAACACGCATTAGCCCTCTGTGGCGTGTTTTTCGGGCGAAGATGGGCTCGCAGAGCGGCGCCCTCACTCTTCGAACAGCGCGATGACGTCGGTTTTCGAGTGCACGCCCAGCTTGGCGTACAGGTGCCGCACGTGCGTCTTCACCGTGTTCTGCGACAGGAACAGCTCCTGCTCGATCTCGGCGCGGCTCTTCCGCTGGGCTATCAGCCCCATGATCTCGGTTTCACGGGCGGTCAGGTCGTACTGCGCGGCCAGGTCGTCGCAGCGGCTCATGAAGCGCTCGCGCGGTCCCGGCACGTGCAGCCGGTCGGCCAGCGACAGGCCCGACGCGCCCCAGTCGCCGTTCACGGACTTCTCGCTCATCCAGATGACCACGCACACCAGCACCAAGACGATGCCGGCCAAGGCGAACCCCGCGAGCGTCGTCGGATCCGCCAGCAGGTCGGTCTGCCACAGGGCGCGTCGCACCAGGATGCCTGCCAGCAGCGCAGCCTCGCTTGACGCGCGCGCGATGGCGAACAGCCGCAGGCTGGGAATCTCGAAGCGGTAGCAGATGTTCGCCAGCATGAGCAGCACGAAGAACGTGAACCATACGTAAGCGAACCGCATGAGCACCGACACGATGTAGCCCTGCATGGGGGCGACGAAGGGGATGACGGCGAATGCGACGACGGCAACCGGCAGTCCCACCTTCGCCAGGAAACGCGCGTCGAAGCGGTCGCGCTTCGAAACGGCCATCACGAGAATCACGACGCCCACGATGCCGGTGGCCGCGACGCGATGGATGGCGCCGACGTATTCCGTGGCCGAGAGGAACGCGCCTGAGAAGCTGGACAGCAAGCCTGCAATGGCCATGATCACGATGAGCTTCCACGGAATGGGGTAGTGCACCCCTTTCGCCACGGCGCGCTCGGTTGGCAACAGGCGAAAGCTCAGGTGCGCGCATGCCAGCGATGCGAGGGGCAGCAGTGCGGTGGCGATAACGCCGAACGGCGCCTCCATCGTGGAGATGAGGAACGACGCCGCGGCTGCCGCGATGCAGGACAGCGCGCCGTACATGAGCGTGCGCGTGGCTCCCATCTGGCTGTACGCTTCGGCCCACAGGCAGAACAGCACAGCGCCGCCTATGGCGGTGACGATGCTGGCAGGTATGATGACCGCCTCGCCGACCCCGCCGGGAATGAGCGCGAGGCCCACCGCCGCCGTGCCAGCCGTCGTAAGGGCGACCGCTGCCCACGAGAACGCCTTGTGCCTGCTCAGCCGCCCGATGCGCGGCGCGAATAGAACGAACGCGAGGAATGTGCCGATGTCGCCGATGCGCATGCCCGTGTCGAATGCCGAGCGCAGCGCGGGGTCGAACACGTCGCCCGGGAAGATGGAGGCGACGTGCGTGCAGCACAGCCAGGCGATGAGCAGGCCCATCCCCAAGAAGCGCAGCGGGTACATGAGCGCCGACAGAGGCTCGTCCTCGCCGGCCTGATCTGCGGGCGCCAGCGCGCGCACCACGTCGCTTGATTTCATGGGAACCTCCTGTTCGTCGTGTCATTGTACCAGGGGTGAGCGCAGGGGTGAACGCGGATTCACCCCTCGGCGCGCGACTTCACCCGCGACAAACCGCCTGATGCGAGGCATGCTTTCCTCAGCGCCTCGGGAGGGCGCGCCGCTCGATCGGAACGGTCGAGCGCACAGGGAATCCTTTAGGAGGGACCTCACATGGCTACTTTAAAGAACGGGCTTTCTCGTCGCAGCTTCCTCACGCTGGGCGGCGTTGCGGCGCTGGGCGGCGCGGCCGCGCTTGCCGGATGCGCCCCGCAAGCGTCAAGCAGCGCGAACGCCGACGCGAAGGGCGCGACCGACGACGCAGCTTCCGCGATGCAGACCGCCGGGCAGACGAAGGAATGCGACATCGCCATCGTGGGCGCGGGCGGCGCGGGCATGTGGGCCGCGGTCGAAGCCGTGCGCGCCGGCAAGAGCGTCGTCGTCATCGAGAAGGGCGGTAACGTGGGCGTGGCCAACGGCTCGCTGGCGGGCGGCCCGTTCATGGTGGGCTCGAAGCTGCAGCAGGAAGCCGGCGTCGAGTTCACGGTGGAGGAAGCCTTCAACCATATTATGGAGTACGCGCACTGGTCCACGAACGCTGCGGCCGTCAAGGCAGCCGTCGCCATCTCCGGCGAGACGGTCGACCAGTTCACCGACGACTTCGGCGTGCCTACCGGTCTGCGTCCCGACAACTACGGCGCAGGGCATGCGTCCGTGCGCGCCAACTTCCAGAGCGACCCGAAGGACTCGAAGACGCAGGCCAAGGGCGAGGATCGCATGAAGCCCCTCCAAGAGTTCGTGGAAAGCAAGGGGGGCGAGTTCCTGTTCAACACGGCGGGCAAGCGCCTCATCATGGAAGACGGCGCATGCACGGGTGTGCAGTGCGAGGGCGACGGCGTGACCGACGTGAAGGCGAAGGCCGTCATCGTGGCCACGGGCGGTTTCCTGGGCAACGTCGACATGATGCGCGAGAAGTTCGGCACCTTCGTGAACCCGCTGGGCAACGTGCTGTCCGTGGGCGAGGGCATCGACATGGTGCAGGCTGCGGGCGGTCAGCTGTCCACGCAGTGGGGCATCGCGGGCAACGAGTTCACCGGCTCCAACCAGAAAGCCGACGGCCTGTACGACCGCAAGAGCGCCGCGTTCACCATCGGCATCTACGGCACGCTGCTGGTGAACAACCAGGGCCGCCGCTTCTCGAACGAGGGCAAGTTCGCGAATCTGCCGCTGGCGCTGGGCGGGGCCATCTCGCTGGTCGGCGGCAAGTACTACGCGGTGGTCGACCAGGCGTACGTGGACGGTTTGAATTCCGGCAAGGACGCGTGGACGCTGTGCGGCGCCGACGAGGTGAACTGGCGCACCGGCATGATGACGCTCAAGGACAAGCCGCTGGAGAACGTGCAGGGCAGCATCGATGATGCCGTGAGCGCCGGCTGGGCTTTCAAGGCCGACACCATCGAGGCGCTGGCCCAGGCCATCGACGCGCCCGAGCTGGTCGAGACGCTGGACGAGTACAACGGCTACTGCGCCGACGGCAACGACGAGCAGTTCTACAAGCCGGCTTGCTTCCTGCAGCCCGTGACCACCGGCCCGTTCTACGCATTCCAGTATGAGCCCAGCGCATGGGTGACCATCGGCGGCATCCGCACGAACGACCGTCTGCAAGCAATCGACGGCGAGGGCGTGGCCATCCCCGGCCTGTACGTGGCCGGCGCCGACAACGGCACGCTGATGAGCGCCCCGTACTGCGACTACGAAGGCTACTCGCTTATGTGCGCCTACTGCGGCGGCCGTCTGGCCGGGCAGTACGCCGTCGAGACGATCGACGCGTAAGCGGCAATGGCGTCGGCCCGGCATGCGGGATCGCCCGCATGCCGGCCGCTCGACCGATCATCCAATCCGACGGGGCGCACGCGTTCTCTCCCCTCCCTCCGCGTCGCGCCCCCTTCAACCGCCCCGGTCTGCGCAGGCCGGGGCGGCGTGCGTTTCCGCCCGTCTTCCTCCGGCTCGGCATCCGTCCGATAACCGCTGGGCAACCGGTGCACTCGCCGCATGGTGCCATGGTACGCTGGGCTGTCGAATGTAGGTTGAACAGGCGAGACGAGGAGGTGCGGCGTGGCCACGCTCAAGGAAGTGGCGCAGGTGGCCGTGGAGGCGCGACGCGACAAAGGGTCGGGGTCGGGGAGGCGCCTGCGCGAGATCGAGCGCATCCTGCGGCAGCATCGCGTGCTGTCGGGCCTCACGCCGGAAAAGGCGACCAGCTTGCTTGAGGACTTGGGGCCGACGTTCGTGAAGATGGGACAGATCGCGGCGAACCGCAGCGACGTCATCCCGCCCGCGTACGCCGACGCGTTCAAGCGGCTGCGCGCCGACGTGCCGCCCATGCCGTTCTCCACGGTGCTCGCCACCATCGAGGAATCGCTGGGGCATCCGTGGCGGGAAACGTTCTCGTGCATCGAGGAGAAGCCGCTCGGATCGGCGTCCATCGCCCAAGTGCACCGGGCGCGCATCGCGCCGCATGCGGTTGGCGATGCGGGAGCGGGCACCGGCGCCGCGGCGGTCCCGTTGCCTGCCGACGCTCCGAAGGCGGGGTCGTACGTGGCCATCAAGGTGCGTCGACCGCACGTGGTGGAGCAGATGACGCAGGATCTCGCGCTCATCCGCCAGGCGGTTGCGCTCGTAGGGCTCACCCGTGCAACCGACGGCATCAAGCTGTCGCTGGACGACCTGGTCACCGAGCTGGAGCGCACGACGCGCCAGGAGCTTGACTTCTGCGTCGAGCAGCACAATCTCGTGCGGTTCCGCCAGTTTCTCGACGATCAGCCGGGAGTGGAAAGCCCGCGCCCGTATCCGCACCTCAGTTCCGACGACGTGCTGGTCATGGACTTCGTCGAGGGCCCCATGATCAACGACGTTCCCGCCCTGCGCGCTATGGGCCTTGATCCGGCGAAGCTGGGCCAGCGCCTGGCCGAGAGCTTCGTGACGCAGATCGTGGACAACGGGTTCTTCCATGCCGACCCGCATCCGGGCAACATCCTCGTGCGCGGCGACGACATCGTGTGGATCGATTTGGGGATGGTGGGCCAGCTGTCGGCGCTCGAGCGCGCGCTGATCGGGCGCATGTTCCGCGCTGTGGCCGAGAACGATCCGTATGCGCTGATGGAAGCGCTGCTGGGCGCCGTGCGCTCGGAGGGGCCGGTCAACCACGGGCGGCTGCTCAGCCAGCTGGGCAACCTGCTGGTCTCGTACACCACGGTGAACCTGGCCGACATCAACGTGGGCTCGGCGCTGATGGACGTGTTCGGCGTGCTGCAGACGCAGAACCTGGCGCTGCCGCCTTCGTTCACCCTGCTGGCGCGCGGCATGGTCACCATCGAGGGCGTGCTGGTGGACATCGCGCCCGACACCAGCGTCATCGACATCATCGCCGCCCACGTGAAGCGCCGCGAGCGCACCTGGGAGGCGTTCGAAACCAAGGCGCGCGAGTTCGTCTCGACCGCGGCGACGTCCGCGCAGGCCGCGGTGCGCTTGCCCACCCAGGCATCGCACACGCTCGACATGATCGATCGCGGCCAGGTTCGCGTCGGCGCCGACCTCGGCATCCCGATCGACGCCATCGCCGCGCTCTACTCCGTCAGCGGGACGGTGGCTATGGCGCTCATCTCCGCCGGGCTGTTCATCGGATCGAGCCTGCTTGCTACCACGAACATGCACCCGCAGTTTCTGGGCGTGCCCCTGCTGGGCGTGTTGGGCTACGTGGGCGCGTTCGTCCTCGGTGCCTACGTGGTGTGGCGCAACCTCGTCATCCGCCACAGGCAAAAGAACGAGGAGAAGCTGTAGCGAGCTGCAACTCTACTCTGCTACTGCTGATCGGCGAGGCGCCTGAGGGCATCCAAGTCCATCCGATAGTACGTTTTACGTCCTTCTTTTTGCGCGACGAGCACACCGCGTTCTTTGAAGGGAGCGAGCTTCTTGTACATAGTCTGCCTTGATGCGTCGAACGTGTAGGTGAGTTCCGCCATGGTGATCCCGTTGAAGGCGAACAGCGCAGCTGTCACAAGAACGCTGGCGATTTCGATGGCCTTCTCGTCTTTTGCGAACACGATCTCCGCCATCCTCTCGCCCTCTTCGAGCATGTTTCGGAGCTCCCTCAGGGAATTGCGCATGCTTTCCATGGCGGAAACGATTATTTCCGAAAATGCTATCACGAACGGGGTCAGATCGCCCTTGTTCAAGGGGTGTTCGCAGACGGTGTACCCTCTATAGTATTTCTCAATGTCCTGCTTTACGGCATAAGAAAGCCGGAATCCAATCAATGGCTCGTACTCTTTCGACAAAACATAACTGCTGATAAATCTGTTTGTTCTGCCGTTTCCGTCGTAAAAGGGGTGGATGTAGCCGAAAAGAAAGTGGAACAGCGATACGCGAGCGATAGGTTCGATATCCGTATCATTCAGAATATCGAGCGCTTTCTCAAGGCAAAGAGTGATCTTCGATTCTGGCTCCATTCCCTTGTGAATGGGGATACCGGTGGCGTCGCATACTGATACAGGGCCTTTTCTGAAGAGGGTTCCGTCGGGAACGTGATCCGGATTGTCGCGTGCAACCTCGTCCAAGACCAAGTCGTCGTATATGCTTCTGACATCTGCGCAGGTGCAGATTGCGATGTCTTCCTCGCGGCTCAGCATTTGGTATTTTTGAACAAGACCGTGGAAGCGTCCACGTTTGTCGTTTTCTTCCAGTCGTTCGAGGACGTCTCCGATTTCGCGCCTTGTAGATCGTACGCCTTCGATTTCGTTGGTGATAACGATTTCATCGATAAGGTTCGACTCCCGATAGCTTTGTATCGCTTTCCCAGGCAAAGAGAGAATGAGCTGGTAGATCTCTTTGTCGATTTTTGCAGCATCGATTGCCGCCTGGTAGATCTCTGGAGTCATGACGAAAAACGCAGGGCTCCCGGATACGTCGAAACCGACTTTATGCGACTGGTCGGAATTGAACCTGGACTCGTATTCGGTAGCGTACGTCTTGGGATAACCGTGGAAGATTTTTCTTAGATCACGATACGCCATGTGTAGCCTTCTTTAACTCGATTCGATCGATTTACTCTAATAGAGTTAAAATTATACTACAAATTTAACTCTATTATAGGTAAAACAGCGGAATGAGTTAACGTGACAACAAAAACGAGCGACCCGCATCAAATGCAGGCCGCTCTCAAATGCTTTATGGACGCGCTCGGCGTTACGCGAATACCACGATGGCGGCGGGGTCCTTCACGCGGAGGGCGGCTGTTTCCATGATACGGAACGTGTGGTTGAAGTCCGCGAGCTCCAGGTAGCCAACCGACAGATCCAGGCCGATGGCAAGATCCAGGTACTCGGGCTCGGCGCACACGAGCACGGCCTTGCCGGGACCCATGACGCTGGTCATGTACACGTTGTCGCCGATGAGCTTCTTGATGCGGTCGATCTCCAGCAGACCGGTGTTCGGCTGCAGGCGCTGCAAGTCGAGGAACAGGTCGGGCGACACCACGAGCGCGTAGCGGCCCAAGTAGCCGGTCTTGGCTAGCTGGGCGACGCCGGCGGTGATATCGGCGAAGCTGTTTTCGCCCTGCGACCAGTCGCTCTTCTTGATTTTCGACGACCCTTTCACCGTGAGCAAGCCGTCGGTGCCCAGCGCCTTGCTGCCGTTGAGGATGAGGTCGTCCTCGCGGCGCGACGCCTTCTTGGCGGCGGCGATGGCCACGGACAGATCCAGCGGGTAGCCGGTCTGCGCGGCATACTCCATGTCGCGGCTGAGCAGGGTGAAGTCCTCGTAGAACAGCGGCAGCTCGAGCTGCGTGCGGCCGACGATGCGGCCGATGCCGTCCTCAAGCACCTCTTCCTTGTTCACGCCGTCGACGGCTACGGTGGTCACGCCGGCGCCCAGCGGGCCGAACACCTTGAGGAATCGACGGCAGGTCAGCTGGGCGCGGGCGGTGCCGATAACGGTTTCGTCGATGCGGTTCCACAGGCCGTCCGAAAGGTCGGCCGATTCGCGAGCGAGATAGTCCATGAGGGACTCCTTTCTTGAGAAGGCGGCAGCACGTACGAATGTTGCACGTGAAACATTCGTCGGCGGCTGCGCGCCGGAAGTCGGTTGCGTTAGGAAAGGTCGCCGACGGTGGGGGCGGGAGCGGGCTCCGCGGGCGCCGGGGCGATTTCGCCGTCGGTCTTGAT
>NZ_DBFEGU010000113.1:0-2952 GCF_048329335.1 Eggerthella sp.
CGACATCGAGAAGCACTCGATGTTCTACCGCAAGACCTACATGTACCCCGACATGTCGAAGAACTACCAGACCACGCAGGGCCCCGTGGCGTTCTGCATGCGCGGCCACCTCGACCTCGACGTGGACGGCGCGGCCGCCAAGGAGCGCATCGACCTGGACGGCCTCGACGTGGGCGAGAGCCGCGGCAACGTGACGCGCACCGAGACCGGCTACACCGCGCACGTGGGCATCACGCGCATACATATGGAGGAGGACGCGGGCAAGATGGTGCACATCGGCGGCGGCGAAGGCCGCATCGCCGGCGCCACGCACTCGCTGGTGGACTACAACCGCGCAGGCACCCCGCTCACCGAGCTGGTCACCGAGCCCGACCTGCGCACGCCCGAGGAGGCGCGCCTGTTCATGCAGAAGCTGCGCCAGATCTACCTGGCGCTGGGCATCTCCGACTGCTCGATGGAAGAGGGCTCCATGCGCTGCGACGGCAACGTGAGCCTGCGCCGCCGCGGGGCAAAGGAGTTCGGCGTGAAGACCGAGCTCAAGAACATGAACAGCTTCAAGAACCTCCACGACGGCCTGGCCTACGAGATCTGCCGCCAGGCGGAAGTGCTCGAGGAGGGCGGCCAGATCTTCCAGGAAACGCGGCATTGGGACCCGTCGGCCAAGCGCACCATCGTGATGCGCGTGAAAGAGACGGCCGACGACTACCGCCTGTTCCCCGATCCGGATCTCGCGCCCTACGACCTTACGGACGAGTGGATCGATTCCGTGCGCGCGAAGCTGCCCGAGCTGCCCGACCAGAAGGCGGCCCGCTTCGAGGACGCGTTCGGCCTGAGCGCCTACGATGCGCGCCACTTGGTGGAGCATCGCGCCACGGCCGACTTCTTCGAGGCGTGCATGGAGCTGGCCGGCGCCGATGCGGCCAAGCTGGCGAAGCCGGTGGCGAACCTCGTCATCAACGACGTGACCGCCTACCTGAACGCGCACGAAGGCGTTCAGCTGGCCGACACGCCGCTTACCCCGGCGCGCGCGCTTGCGCTCGTGCGTCTCACCGCCGAGGACGCCATCTCGTCCAAGCAGGCCAAAGAGGTGTTCGCGGCCGTGCTCGACGAGGACAAGGATCCGGCCGCCATCGTGGAGGAGCGCGGCATGAAGCAGGTGTCCGACACGGGCGCCATCGAAGCCGTCGTCGACGCGGTGCTGGCCGCCAACCCCGACAAGGTGGCGCAGTACCAGGGCGGCAAGACCGGTCTCATCGGGTTCTTCGTGGGCCAGTGCATGAAGGAGATGCGCGGCCAGGGCAACCCGAAGCTCATCAACGAGCTTCTGGCGAAGAAGCTCGGGTAAGCATGCGCGCCGCCGCCTCGGGATAGGCGGCGGCGCGCTTCGTTCTCGTAAAGGGGAAGACCAATGGATTTCAATGAGATGCTCGTCGGCATCACCGGCGAGGTGAGCGGGTTTCTGTACACGTACATCCTGCTCGTCCTGCTCGTGTTCGTGGGCGTGTACTTCACGATCCGCACGAAAGGCGTGCAGATCCGCTTCATCAAGGACATGTTCACGCAGTTGACGGAGAAGAAGCACGTCAAGGGCGAGCGCTCCATCTCGTCGTTCCAGGCGCTCATGGTGTCTACGGCCTCGCGCGTGGGCACGGGCAACATCGCGGGCGTGGCCACGGCCATCGCCACGGGCGGCCCGGGCGCGGTGTTCTGGATGTGGCTCATGGCCATCGTGGGCGCGGCGTCGGCGTTCGTCGAGTCCACCCTCGCGCAGATCTGGAAGGTGCGCGGCAAGGAGGGCGAGTTCCGCGGCGGCCCGGCCTACTACATCGAGAAGGCGCTCGGCAAGCGTTGGCTGGGCATCCTGTTCGCCGTGCTGCTCATCCTGTGCTTCGCGTTCGGCTTCAACGGCCTGCAGGCCTTCAACGCCACCTCGGCGCTGGAATACTACATTCCCGACTACGCCACGAACGGCACGGCCATCGCCTGCGGCATCGTGCTGGCGGTGATGACCGCGTTCGTCATTTTCGGCGGCGCGAAGCGCATCAGCGTCATCACGTCCATCATCGTGCCCATCATGGCCATCGGCTACATCGCCATCGCGGTGTGGACCACCCTCTCCAACATCACGGAGCTGCCGGGCGTGTTCGCGATGGTGTTCGCCTCGGCCTTCGACGTGCAGGCCATCTTCGGCGGATTCGCGGGTTCGGTGGTCATGCTGGGCATCAAGCGCGGCCTGTACTCTAACGAGGCCGGCATGGGCTCGGCGCCGAATGCTGCGGCCACGGCGTCGGTGTCGCATCCCTGCAAGCAGGGTCTCGTGCAGAGCCTGTCCGTGTACATCGACACGCTGCTCATCTGCACGTGCTCGGCTATGATGGTGCTCGTGTTCTACGTGCAGGATCCGCAGGCGGCTTCCGCCCTTAACGGCATGCCGCTCGTGCAGATGGCCGTGAACAACTCGGTGGGCGAGTTCGGCATCCACTTCATCACGTTCGCCATCTTCGCCTTCGCGTTCTCCAGCCTCATCGGCAACTATTTCTACGCCGAGAACAACCTGCGCTTCATCAAGGGCGACAGCAAGGCGCTGCTGTTCGTGTTCCGCGTGGTGTGCCTGTGCGTGGTGTTCTACGGCGCCGTGAACAGCTTCGACTTGGCGTGGAACCTCGCGGACATCTTCATGGGCTTCATGGCGCTCGTGAACCTCATCGCCCTGCTCTTCCTTGGAAAATGGGCGCTTGCGGCGCTCGACGACTACACGCGCCAGCGTAAGGAGGGCATCGATCCGGTGTTCGTGGCCGATCGCATTCCCGGTATGCCGAAGACCGAATGCTGGCACGTGTCCGAGGTGCACGACTACGGCAAGCCGCCGGTCAAGGAGTATCTGGACGACGCGCTCGACCCCGAGTACGTCGGGCTGAACTGACGCGCGCCGCTGGACGGGCGTGGTAGGAT
>NZ_DBFEGU010000114.1:0-6198 GCF_048329335.1 Eggerthella sp.
GCCGCGGACGGCGCGAGGAGACCCGCGAGGACGTCCGCGCCGAGGGCCGCGACGCCCGCCGCCAGCAGAAGCTCAACGCGAAGGCCGCGAAGGCCCGCAAGCGCCGCGAGCGCGCCGCGGAGAAGGCCGGAAAGAAGAAGGGCATGAAGCGTCTGCTGCCGACCGAGGACTACCCCGGCACGCTCGTGCTGCGCGCCGACAAGTGCACGCAGGACGCGCTCGGCTACGAGCTTCTGTGCGAGGACGGCACCATCAAGCTCCAGCAAGGCGTCTACAGCCGCGTCGTCGAGTTCCAGGACGCCAGCTTCCAGGCGGCCCGCGAGTCCGAGCAGCGCGAGATCTACGAGAACTGGTCGGAACTGCTCAACACGTTCGACAACACCGTGCACCTCCAGGTCAAGATCCTGTGCCGCGTCATCGACCGCGACGCCTTCCGCGAGGACGCCTTCCTGCCGCCCGTCGAGGGCGACTACGCCGGCAACCGCTTCCGCCGCGACATCAACCAGATCATCGAGAGCAAGGTCGCCGAGACCCAGCAGAACGTCGAGAGGCGCCGACTGTTCATCGTGACCGTCGAGGCGCCGACCCGCGAGCAGGCGTCCCCGCAGCTCGCCCGCGCGACCGAGCAGGTCATGCGCTCGCTCAAGAACATGGGGATCTCCTCCGAGGAGGTCCGCGGAAACGAGCTGCTGCGCATCATCGACTCGATCACCAACCCGCACGACCCGCGCGGCTTCGTCTCGTTCGACGACCTGAAGGTCACCGACGAGCGCGGCGCGAGCGCCATCCAGCTCGGCTACACCACCAAGGACCTCGTCGCGCCCGCCGACCTCACCAAGATCGACGACACTCATATCTCGTGGAACGGATTCGTCGGCCAGGCGCTCTACCTCCAGAAGTGGGCGGGGTCGGTCCGCTCCGACATGGTCTCGAGCCTGGCGGAGCTCCCCATCAACCAGGTGATCACGCTCGACATGACGAGCTGGGAGCAGTCGCGCGCCATCGAGACCATAGAGTCGATGAACACCGACCTGAAGGTGCAGAAGTCCGACTACGTGCTCAAGCACTCCCAGACCATGTACATCACCGACGAGATGCTGCCCACCAACCTCCAGGACGCCATGGAGAACGCCCGCGACCTGCGCGACGACCTCGTGAGCCGCGACCAGAAGATGTGGTCGCTCACCTGCACCACGATGACCTGGGCGGACTCGCTCGAGGACTGCGACGAGAACTCCGGCGCCATCCAGGACGTGTTCCGCCGCTTCACCTGCCGCGCCGTGCCGCTCGTGAAGCTCCAGCGACAGGGTTTCGCCGCGATGCTGCCCACGGGCCGCTGCGACATCCCCTACGTGCGAAACCTCACGACCGCCCCGCTCGCGGCGCTCGTGCCGTTCACGTCGGTCGAGCTCATGGAGCGCGGCGGCATGTGGATGGGGCAGAACCAGACGTCCAAGAACTTCATCTTCTACAACCGCCGCGACGCCGTCGCCCCCAACGGCTTCATCCTGGGCAAGCCCGGCCGCGGCAAGTCGGTGACGGCCAAGAACACGATCCTGTGGACGCTGCTCACCGACCCCACCGCCGAGGTCATCGTCCTCGACCCCGAGCGCGAGTACATCAACGTCGCGCGCGAGATGGACGGCGAGGTCGTCCAGATCTCCGGCGACTCGCACACCTACATCAACCCGTTCGACCTCGAGCTCGTGGAGGGCGAACAGCCGCTCGCGATGAAGGTCGACGCCATCATGTCGATGGTCGAGATGATGGCCAAGAACCTCTCGCCGATGCAGAAGACGCTCGTGGACCGCTGCGTCTCGCGCATCTACGACCGTTACTTCGCCACCCACGACCAGCGCGACATCCCCACGCTGATCGACTTCTACAACATGCTCAACCAGCAGCCCGAGCCCGAGGGCCGCATGCTTGCCGTCACCATCGAGCGCTACGTCACCGGCCAGGCCTCGCTGTTCAACCACCCGACCAACGTGAACACGCACAAGCGCTTCGTCGTCTACGACATCCGCGACTGCGCCGACAACATGAAGGGCCTGGCGCTGCTGATCCTGCTCGACCAGACGTGGAACCGCATCGTGCGCAACCGCGAGCGCCACGTCCGCACGTGGGTGTTCATCGACGAGATGCAGCTGCTCTTCGAGAACGACTACGCGATCTCGTACTTCGACCAGCTCTGGACCCGCTCGCGCAAGTACGGCGCGATCCCGACCGGCATCACGCAGAACATCGAGCGCATCATCAACAACGAGAAGAGCCGCCTGATGCTGGCGAACTCCGACTTCCTGGTGCTGCTCGGCCAGTCGGCGTCGGACGCCGCGGCGCTGGGCGAGGTCATCAAGCTCTCCGAGCGCCAGGTCGCGATGATGCGCAACGCCGGGCCCGGCGAGGGCCTGCTGGTCGCCGGCGGCAAGATCATCCCGTTCGAGAACCGCATCCCGACGGACTCGGCCATCTACCGCATGGTCACCACCAAGCTCGACGACCTGATCCAGTACTCCAACGAGGACGGGCGCGCCGATGCCGCCCGCCGCGGGTAGCGTGACCCGAGATGGCAGACGAGAAGTCCACCGTCACCGACAAGGCGAGCCCGCTCGAGATGGAGAAGGTCAAGCACTCCTCCCTCGAGTACGCCGTGCAGCACGACGGTCCCGCATACAAGCAGAGGGCCGTCGCGCCCTACAAGGAATCGGCCCTCCCCGAGCTCACGCGCGGGGAGGCCGCCAGGTCCGTGTTCAAGGACCGCGTCAGCGAGTCCGTCGGAAACGCGCTCGGAGCGGCCAAAGGTGCCGCCGAGGGGGCGACCAAGGGCGCGGCCACAGGGGTCGCGAAGGGAGCCCTGCACAGCCCCCGCGCGGCGCTGGAGGTGAGCGCGGCCATCGGCCTTTCCGACGGCAACGCCCAGATCGCCGACGAGGGGGCGCGCGCCGCCGACACCGTCGCCAACGCGGCGATGACCCAGGCGGACCCGCGCAACCTCTACCGTGAGGGAAAGGCCGTCGTCGACAGGCTGCCGGCGGGACGGGCCCGCAGGCGCATGGCCCGCTGGGACGCGAAATCGAAGAAGGCCCTCGCCAAGCAGGACAAGGTCCTCAACCAGCTGGAGCACAGAAGGAAGCGCGCCGACACCATGCGCCGCGCCGGCATGTCCGACAAGTCGCTGCTCGGGCGCTGGATCAACCTGAGGCAGAAGCGGCTCGAGAACAAGGCGGGGCGGCTCGGCGCCAAGGCCGGACGGCTCGCCGGGACCGACACCTCCGGCATCCGCGGCAAGATCATGCAGCTGCGCCGCACCAAGGCGGCCGCCACGAACACCGTCCTCGGATGGCGCGGCCTGGCCGCCGCGGGTGCGGCGGCGGGCGGCACCGCCATCGTCTGCCTAGTCGGGATGTCGCTGCTCAGCGCGGTCATCGGCGGCGCCGCCGCTTCGTCTTCCGGCGGCAGCGCCGAGGGCTACCTAGACCAGGCGCAGCGCTACGTCGACGACGACTCCATCGGGTACTCGCAGTCCACGCGATGCCACAACCCCAACATGGACTGCTCGTCGTTCGTCTACTACTGCCTCGTCGATTCGGGCTACTGCACGACCGAGCAGCTGGGTACGTACCCGTTCACCACCTCCACCATGGCAGAACCTCTGCTCAAGGCGGGCTTCGAGAAGGTCGAGTGGGACGGGAAGATGGACTCCCTGCAACGCGGCGACATCCTCATCAACACCGAGCAGCACACGGAGATCTATGCCGGCGACGGCAAGGACTACGGCGCGCACGAAGACCTCGACGGCACCGACGGCGACTCGTCGGGAGACGAGGTATCGCTGGGGTCTTACTGGAACGACGCCTGGGACATGATCCTGCGTCCGACCGGAGGGGCGGGCGTCACCATCCCCGAACAGTACGGCAACGGCGGGTACTCCGTCACCTTCTACACCCCGCGCGGCTGCTACGTCAACGGCCGTGACACCGCGTGGGCGGCAGGGACGTCGCAGGCGGCGGTCCACTCCAAGTGGTCGCTCGCCGGGGCGAAGTACGACGACGACATCGCGACCTACAACGGCCGCTACCTGATCGCCTGCACGACGACGTACGGGCGCGTCGGCGACAAGGTCGACTTCACGCTGTCGGACGGCACCGTGATCAAGTGCGTCATCGCCGACGCGAAGAACCCCAACGACCAGGGATGCAACAAGTGGGGGCACTCGAACGGCCAGAACGTCATCGAGTTCGAGGTGGACAGGTCGCGCTTCTACAGGAGCGGCAACCCCGGCAGCTCGAGCTGGAAGGCCGAATGGGGCGGCAAGCGCGTCTGCTCGTCCGTCAACAGCGGCAGCATCCTCTAGCCCATCGAATGAATGAAAGGGAAAACGAACATGAACATGACCGACAGGTTCAACCCGGCCAACGAGAACGACCCCAAGAGGAAGCTGGCCTACGGCCTGATCGCGCTGGCGTGCGTGATCGCGCTGGGCTTCGGCCTCGACGCCGCCTCGTGCTCCCGCACGGGCACCGCGGGCGACGAGGGCCGCGAGCAGGACGCCACCGAGGCGGTCGATGGCGGCAGCGCCGCCGGAGACGACGAGAAGGCCGAGGAGGCGGGCGACGGCAAGGAGGTCCCGGCGTCGCCGGACCCGTCCGAGACCTCCGGCGTTCGGTTCGAGGGCTTCGACAAGCTCTCGGGCATGACCGCGACCAAGCGCGAGAGCTTCTGCGACGCCGTGGCCTCGACCATGCGTGCCAACGGCTACGGGCTCGATGAGATCACGGTCTCGATCAAGAAGAAGCCCCAGGCCACCGATAACGGCACCGTCGTGTTCATGCGCGTGAAGGGCACCGACGACTGCTACTCGGCGCATTACGCCGACGGCACCTGGACCGTCTTCCCCCTGCTCGAGCGCGTGGACGGCGTGAACGACGACCTCGCGCAGGACCAGATCGACTCGCGCGCCGACACGGCGGCCGACGCCGACGCCACCGAGCAGAGCGCCTCGGCGCCCAAAAAGACCTTCGCCATCACCGACACCGAGCAGGCCGCCAAGTACATCGGCGACTCCTGCGCCGGCGCCCTTTTGGACGCATGGCGCGCGTTCGCCGCGGAGAAGGAGGGCGGCGCCGATGCCGATTCCGCGCTGTTCTCCCGCGACCATGTGACGCACAACGACGACGGCACGGTCACATTCACCGTCTGGATGCCCTCGAGCCAGAAGACCTACCGAGGCGTGGCCGACATGGCCGCCGGCTCGGTCTCCTTCTCCGAGTAGGGGGGAGCGGCATGCCCACACTCATCATCGCCGAGAAGCCGTCCGTCGCGCGCGGCATCGCCGACGCCGTCGGCGCCCACGAGCGCCGCGACGGCTATATCGAGGGCGGCGGCTACCTCATCAGCTGGTGCCGCGGCCACATCATCGACCTCGACTTCCCCCAGAACTACCCGCAGTGGTCCGGCCACTGGTCGATGTCGCAGCTGCCCATGATCCCGGAGCGGTGGAGGTGGAGCGTCACCGCGCCCGAGCAGTACAAGGTCCTGAAAGGGCTGCTCGACCGCGCCGACGTGGAGCTCGTCGTGAACGCCTGCGACGCCGACCGCGAGGGCGAGGGCATCTTCCGGCGCGTCTGGACCCATTCCGGCTGCAAGAAGCCCGTCCGCCGTTTCTGGTCCACCTCGCTCGTGCCAGAGCAGGTGCGGACCGACCTCGCCCACGCCAAGCCCCTCTCCGACTACGACGGCCTCGCCGACGCCGCCGAGGGCAGGGCCAAGGCGGACTGGCTCGTGGGCCTCAACGCCTCGCGCGCCCTATCGTGCCTCTACGAAGGCTCGCACCTGTCCGCCGGCCGCGTCCAGACCCCGACGCTGGCGCTGGTCGTCGAGCGGACCCGCGTGATCCGCGACTTCAAATCGGTCCCCTTCTTCCAGGTGGAGTGCTCGGTCGGCAGGACGGCACACGTGCGCCTCGCCGGCGAGAAGCTGAAGACCCGTCAGGAAGCCGAGCGCCGCGCCCATGCGGCCGTCGGGTCGCAGTGCGCGATCTCCAAGGTCGAGCGCAGGCAGGAGAAGTGCCGCGCGCCCAAGCTCTACGACCTCACCGGGCTGCAACGCGACGCATCGACGCGCGCGGGCCTCACCGCGGAGGAAACGCTGAACGCGCTGCAAACGCTGTACGAGAAGAAGCTGGCGACATATCCCAGG
>NZ_DBFEGU010000115.1:0-11279 GCF_048329335.1 Eggerthella sp.
GAACAGACCCGAAGCGGTGGTCTCCTCAGCCTCGTCCTGCTTGACGATAACGCGATCACCCAGAGGTTTCAAATTCATAACGTTGCCTTCCTTTCGTCCGACGTATGCACGAACCCGTTTGTCGCATGTTCGCTATTTAACCACTCAGCAGTGGTGACTGCTAGCACTCATCGGTAACGAGTGCTAAACACTGCGTTATCATAGCATCATCAACACTGAATGCAAGGGCATTCAAAGAAATCTGAGCGCTCGTGACTGAGATTTTGCGCAATCGTCAAACGATCATCACAATTTACTCGAGTCGCCGTTTGGCATGCGGCATCAGTTCGCTTGCCACCGAACGGCTACCGGATGCCTGGCCTTACGAGGCCGCCTTCGTAGGCTCGGACAACGAGCTGGGCGCGGTCGTGGGCATCGAGTTTCGCCATGATACGGGCCAGGTGCGTTTTCACCGTGGCGGGCGAGATGAACAGCTCGGAACCTATTTCGTCATTCGTGAAACCTCGCGCAACCAGGGCGAGGATCTCGCGCTCGCGGTCGGTAAGAGTGCGTAGACCGGCCGCAACGGCTGCAGCACCGCCGAGCGAAGCCGGCCGTGCAGCGACGAACGTCTCTATAAGGCGGCGCGTGATAGAGGGCTCGATGAGTGCATCGCCCTGGGCGACGACGCGCACCGCGGAAGCGATCTCGTCGGGCTCGGCATCTTTGAGCAAAAAGCCGCTGGCCCCGGCGGCCAAAGCATCGTACACGTATTCGTCCAGATCGAACGTCGTGAGGATGAGCACATGCACGTTTTCAAGCGCGGCATCGTCGCGGATGGCGCGCGTGGCCTCGATGCCGTTCATACGCGGCATCCGAATGTCCATGAGCACCACGTCGGGATGCAGCCGCGACGCCAGTTCCACCGCTTCATGGCCATCGCGCGCCTCGCCTACCACGTCGATGCCGTCGTACGACATCAGTATGAGCTTGAAACCGCTGCGGACGAGATCTTGATCGTCCGCCACCAGCACCCGCACGCGCTCTTCCACTTACGCCTCCGCTCCCTTCATCGGCAAGCAGGCAACCACGCGGAAGCCGCCGCCGGCTCGATCGCCCGCCGAAAACGTGCCGCCCAACAGGTGCACGCGCTCGGCCATGCCGGCAATGCCGTGCCCCTCTCCGTCGACAGCCTGGGGCAGCGCGCCCGATGCGGCCGCGGACGCCGAGAGCCCGCACCCGACGCCATCGTCTTCCACCACCAAGCGCGCCCGTCCGTCCTCGACGGCCAGGCGGATGAGCGCCTTGCGCGCACCAGCATGACGCACGATGTTCGTAGCAGCCTCGCGGGCGATGCCGAACAACGCCATGTCCACGTGGGCCGGCACGTCCGCACGACAGTAGGCGGCCGCGTCGAGCGTGGTTTCGATTCCGGCGTTTCCGAGGTAGGCACGCAAATCGTCCAACCGCTCGGTGCCGGACGTCGGCGACGTTTCGGCCGCGTCATCGCCGCAGCGCAGCACGCCGATCATGCTGCGAATGTCAGCGAGCGCGCCTTTCGCAGTGGTGCGCACGGCGGAGATAGCCTCCTTCGCCGCGGCGGGATCGCGATCGATCATGCGCTCGGCAGCCGCCGCCTGAATGCTGACCGCCGACAGCGAATGCGCCGTGATGTCGTGGACTTCGCGCGCGATGCGCACGCGCTCCTCCTCCACACGCCGAGCCGCCTCTTCCTCGCGGGTGCGCTCGGCTTCGGCAGCGCGATCCTCGGTGGCCTTTACGTAGGCGCGATGCGTTCGATACGCATAGCCAGCCAAGCCGGCGGCCACCGCGAGCACAATATTCTGGAAACGCGTGAACAGCACCATGTTGGCCGTGGCGGCATGGGCATCGGTGAACAGAAGGCCGGCCACCGCTAGAAGTACCGCCGCGACCGTCTCGACACGACCGCGCTCGCTGGCGATGGTGTACAGGGCGACCACCGGGCCCACGATGGTGAGCGAGAACCCGTTGAACGCGTTCTGCAAACCCAGAAACGACACGAGGCAGAACAGGAACACGGGCCACGGGAACCTACGGCGCACGACGAGCGGCAACGTGGTGACCGCCAGCGCTACGAACACCTGCACGTTAGGCACCACGTTCACCATGCCGAGATACTGGCGCAGCGCCAGATCGGGAATCACGATGGACGAAGCGGCCAACATGAGCTGCACGCAGCCGAACAGGAACGCCGCTGCCGTTACCGCGACATCGAACCCCCAATCCTTGGGACCCATCGGTCGGTTGTTCATCAGAAAGGTATCCATGACCCCATACTACGCGACCCGCCCGAGGCGCGCCATACCCCAGCCGATGTATGTTCGCCCGATGGCGACCTTTCAACGCTCCAGAAGGTCAAGCAGTTCCTGGCGCGTGTGCACGTCGAGCTTGGAATAGATGTTGCGCACATGGCTGCGCACCGTGTTCTCGGTGACGAACAGCGCGTCGGCGATGTACGCCTTCGTCCTGCCACGTGCAAGGTAGACGAGGATCTCGGCCTCACGCTCGGTCAAGCCCCCTTCCCGGGCGACGCTTGCACAGCACGCGTCAAGCGTCGAGTCGATCTCGGGCACCGAAACCGAATCGGTTCCAACCGCGCTCTCGTTCGGCGCATCGGCAGAAGCCTCTTCGGCGCGTCGTCGCTTGCGGTCGCGCGAGAAGAACACGAGCGCCATGCACAGAGCATACAGCACCACGACGATGATCACGAGATAGCGCATCGTATGCTCGGCCTCGTCGCCCGGACCGCCGCCGGCGACCCCGGCCGCGTACCCCGACAACAGCGTCACGGCCAGGCATACGCGCGCGACGCCCATGGCCACGCCCATCAGCACGTAGGGCGATACCTTGCGCGTCTGTGCCGCCTCGGCGATAAGATAGGTGATGAGCAGCGCGACGAAGTAGTAGCTGCCGAGCAACAGCATGGAGAACACCAGGTTGTAGCGCTCGCTGAGAAACGGCAGGAACACCAGCATGGCCGCGAGCACGGGCATGACCACACGCGATACCGTGGACACCTTGGGGATGCGATGCGCAACGAACACGATGAAGCAGAACACGACGATTGCGCCCACAATGGCCGCAGCCGACACAGCTCCCGAGCCCTCGAAATCGATGGATCCCGCCAGCATGAAGCTGTTGAGCAACCCGATGACGGCTTCCAGCACGAAAAACGCCACCAGCGAGTCGCCCAACTCCAAAAACGCATCGCGATACGCGCCCCATCGAGCCCGCAAGGAAGTTTTCGAAGAAAGCGCTTCGGCAGGTTCGGCGGATACCGTTTCGGCGATCGGCCGTTCGTTATGCGTTTCCACCTCGCAGGAAGCGGCCCGCAACCGACGGCGCACGAACCACGCGCACAGACCCGAAACGAGCAGCAAAACGCAGCTCGAACGCATCTGGACGTCTCCGGGCAACGGAGATAGCACCGAGGAAACCACCACGTTCAGCAACATGCCGAGCGCAATCTGCACCACGATGGAGCTGGGCCGGCTCGCCGAGAGCACCTCGATCCAGAACAGCGACAGCATGACGCTGCCCGCACCGTACAGCAAGCCGGGAACCAGCAGCGCTAGATCAGGCGGCAGCGACAAGACCACGCCCAGCAACGCAGCGAGGTTCCCCGCCAACAACAATGCCGTCGGCAGCACGTATGGCATGGTGTTCGCCTTGAGACGCCCCGTCCAGGCAAGGGTGACAGCGACGGCCGAGCACACGATGATGGAACATGCCACCACTACGTTGAAGAACAGATCGGGCACGAACATGAAGGGCGCCTTCACGAACGCGTATGCGGAGAGGTAGACGTTCGAATTCACGCCGCGATACAATCCGAAACCCAAAATGACCACGGCTGAGTATACAGCGGGATGAGCCCACGCGCGCGACGGCTGCTTTTGTCTGTTCCCTCCCGTTTCCCTCATAGGGGCATCATACCGGAAACGTCGGAAGCGCACGAAGCAAACATGCAGGATTCCGGCCTTCCACAGCAATTTAGTCCGAAACGGACGGTGACGATTCCCCAGATCGAACGTAGGGTGAACCAGTCGTCGCTCAACCGCGACGCAAAGGAGCCATCATGCGACAACAGGGAGGAACAGTATGGAATCAGCAATGAATCGCCGCAATTTCCTGAAGGCAGCCATCGCCTCGGGTGCGGTTATCGCCGCAGGCGGCGCACTGGCAGGATGCTCGCCGAACGGCGGCTCGACCGGCGGATCCGGCGAGGCCGAACAGGTGGTTGGCACCGCCCCCGTCTCGTTCAGCGAAGAAACCGACGTTCTCATTCTGGGCACGGGCATCGCCGGCATGTCGGCAGCCATGGATCCGGTCGAAGCCGGCCATAAAGTGATGCTCGTGGACAAGCTCGACCGCGTGGGCGGAGAGAGCTTCATCGCTTGCGGCGTCATGAACGTCGTTGGATCAAAAATGCAAAAAGACGCCGGCATCGAGGGCGACCCCGAGCAAATGTGGGAGAAGTTCCTGCCCGTGCTCGAGAAAAAGGGCGAGACCGATGACATGGACTACAAGCACAACGTCTACGTCTACCAAACCGAATGGGCGAACCGCGTGGCCGCCGACTACGGTTCGGTATTCCAGCCCATCACCGACTACATGAACACGGGCGCGCCCACGTCCATGCTGTTGCCCGGCAACGGCATCGGCGACATGCAGGCGGTGCTGACGCCGCTGCAGAAGGGCTTGGAGCAGAAAGGCGCCACGTACAAGCTGAACCTGCGCGCCACGAACTTCATCGTGGACGGAGAGGGAGCGCCCATCGGCGTGCGCTTCAACGACGAGAAGAACAACAAGACCGTCGATATCCGCGCAAAGAAGATCATCGTGGCCACGGGCGGTTTCTCCTGCAACCAGGAGATGGTGTCCACGTACTTGCCCAGCCAGGCTCGCTTGGGGCCGCTGACCGTGAACTCCATGGGCGAAGGCCACCAGCTGTGCAAGGCCATCGGCGGCGTGTACACCCACATGGACATGGAAGCGAACCGCATGAGCGACCTCGCTCAGGTGACGGTGTGGGGCTACTTCTCGCCGCAGGTCCAAGTAACCCCGCAGGGCCGCCGCTTCATCAAGGAGGATCAGAGCCACGACTCGCCCGACAAGGCCGTCGAGTTGGGCTTGGGCTTCTGGTGGACCATCTTCGACGATCAAGCCATCAACAGCAGCCAGAAATGGAACGTCGAGATGAACATGAAGAGCAACGCCGACCGCCTCGTGGGCCCGTGCAACTCGCTCGATGAGCTGGCGGCAGCGATGGATGTTCCGGCCGACACGCTGAAGGCCACGTTCGAGACCTACGACGCCATGGTGGCCGCAGGCGAGGACACCGAGTTCGGCAAGAAGCTGTTCCTGCAGTCGCTTTCCGCACCGTATTACGCGATGAAGCACTTCCCGTACCGCTACAAGACGCACGGCGGCATGAAGATCACGACCGACAGCCAGTTGACGGACAAGGACGGCAATCCCATCCCCAACGTCTACTGCGCCGGTTCGACCGTGGCCGATAGCGGCAGCGATCTCTCTCCGAACGCGGGCAGCGGCCTCATCTCCGGCAAAGCCGTAGTCGAAGCGCTGAAGGCGTAAAGCATCCTGCCCCCTCCCTCAACGCCGGAAGGCTCCCGCTCCGGGAGCCTTCCGGCGCATTCTCTACCGATCTAGATATTCCAACACGGCATTCGCCGCCTCGCGGCCGCTGTTCACTTGATGGCCGAACGCGACGCCCGGCATGTTGACGGTGTACACGTTGCGGTACAGCATATTGCCGTCGTTGCCGATGGCATAGAGACCCTCGATAGGGTTGCGGCGCCCGTCCAGCACGCGATGCCGCCCGTCGGTGGTGATGCCGCCAACCGAGAAGAAGTAGTTGTACGACAGTTTTGCCAGGTAGAACGGAGGCGTCTCGATGGGCACCATGAGGCCGGCCGCCTTGCCGAAGTCGCTGTCAGCCCCCTCTCCGCACAGTTCATTGTAGCAATCGACCGCAGCCTTGAGCGCATCGGCGTCGAGGTTGAATCTTCCGGCGAGATCGGCCAAGGAATCGCTCTGGTAGATGCTGCCTCCGCCGTTAGCCTTGATCGCGTCGTAGAAGGCTTTCTTCGCATCGTCGTTTTTACCGAAAAACCGATCGAAGATGGCCTGGTCGAAAACCACGTAATTCCCCTTGTTGCCCTTACCCGGAAGGCACTGCAACGCGAGGTTGTCGTTCGCGAGGTCCTCGCGCGTGTAGCGCCGGCACGCCTCGTTCACCCACAGCACGGGGCCGCCCGAGGCGATGCCGAAATAGCCGTAGAGCGGGTTTTCAGCCGCATCGTGGAAGTCGATGGGAGGAAAAGCCTCGATAGCGTACAGGATGGACTGAGCCGAATCGGCCATGAAGCTGCATGCGCCGTTGTCCATGGCTATGCGATAGCCGTCTCCTGCAGCGTTCGGCGAGCCCACGATGCGCATGCCATCGGTGTTCCAACCCTGCTCGGCGACGATCTCCTCGTTGCCGCCGAAGCCGCCGGTTGCGAGCACCACCGCCTTCGCGCTGTACCGCACCACGCCCTCGCCTCCGTCTGCGTAGGCGCCGATCACCCTGCCGTTCTTCATGACGAGGCCGTTCACTGCGGTTTTGAGATGCAGCTGCACGCTCAGCTCTTCGAGCCGCGCCTTCATCGGCTCAACGTATCCCACAGCCGCCTTTCCGTCTTTGAACCAGTGGAACGTGGGGAATAGGCCGACGCGATAGTCGTCCACCTTGCCGGAGTACATGACGCCCTGCTCTATGCACCAGGTGATGTTGTCGGCCGACTTGCTCACAAAATCGAGCCATACATCGCCGTTTTGGCGATGCTGACCGCGCGAGAGCTCGGCTTCCATTATATCGGCGGGCTGCATGTCGATGCCTTGCTCCAGCTGCAACGTGGAATTGACGGCGAACATGCCCTCGACGAAGTTCGCATTGCCGCCCACCTGGTTGCTCTTGTCCACAAGAATGAGATTCGTTCCGTTAAGAGCCGCCTGCACGGCGCACGCCAAGCCGCTGCCGCCTGCACCCACGATAAGCAGATCGGCGTCGTAGGTCTTGTCCACCTTGCTTGGCGCCTTGCTGACGGGCACCGCGCCCCCGTTCGCGCCAGAACCGGTTCCGCCGGCGCCGCCGGGGCCGGCGTCTTGCGGCGGCGCGCAGGCGTTCAGGCCGCCCACCATCGCCGCAGCTCCGGTAACGCACGCGCCCGCCAGGAACGCGCGACGGGATATGCCCGCACCACGTTCATCCTCGCTTTCCCCGAACATAGAAGTCCTTCCATCCGCGTCTACGGCCTCTCAAGCAGCACGGATGCGCGCCGCATGCGGCTTTAGTAGGTATGGGGACATTCTGTCATGAGTCTATAGAGACGCGGTATCCGCCGCTTTGCACCTTGGCAACCCGTCGGCAACGCAAAGCGACACCCTGGGACATTAGTCAAAACGAGAAAGAGGGACAGGGTTAACGTCTCTTTAGTCAGAAGCTTGCTTCGCAGCATCTTCGTCGTCGAGTGCGGCGGCGACCGCTTTGCCCGCCAGCATGCCGAACGCGCCGTTCGACGCGAGGCCTCCGATGCTTGACGCAGCTGCCGCACCGCAACAGTAGACGTTGGGAATGACGGCGCCGACGACGCTGAGCACCTGACCGGACTGATTTGTTTTCACGCCGCCGTTGGATCTGTACCGCTGCGGCAGCTGTTTAAGCGCGTAGTAGGGACCTTCCAACTCCTCCAAGAACAACGTGCGCCCGAAATCGCCGTCCTTGCCGTCTTTCACGAAGCCGTTGTAGCGGTCGAACGTGGCGTTCAGCACGTCCGGCGAAACGCCCATGCCCTCGGCAAGCTCGTCCAGGTCGTCGAACGGCCCGATAAGACGCTTTGCGTTCTTGCTGGCCACTTCCGCAACGCTGCGCGATTGGCTGCTCTCGGTCAGCTGCTTTCCGAACACCGTCCACCAGTAGCCGCGCTCCTCCGAGAAGCAGGCGCCCGCCGCAGCGTTCGCATCGTCCTCGCGCGCGAAACGCTTCCCCAGCGCATCCACGATGACCGTGGGGCCGAACAAGCCCCAGGCGGTCGCCTGCGGCAAGCTGCCGGTAAGCGGCGCAGCCTTGTCCATGTTCACCAGCTGGCCGCCCAAAAGCGCGCACAGCTGCTGACCCTCGCCCATGGAGGCGACGGTGTAGCACCCCACGCGCTCATAATCGGGCGTATGCTCATGCACGAGCGGCTGGCTGCTGGCGAACCCGCCTGTCGCGACAACGATGCGCCGAGCCCGCACGTCGAGCACCGATGCGCCCGACCCTGCATAGAAACGCATCCCGCACGCCGCGCCGTCCTCATCCAAAATGAACGCGACCGCCCGATGGCCCGTAGAAAACGTAGCGCCTTTCGCCGTGAGGGCGTCTCGCAGCGGCATCATAATGCTCTGCATGTCACCGAGGCCGTTCTTGGGCAGCATGATAGCCGCATTCACCTTGCCGTCCACGAAGGTTTTCGGATCGGCGAACTGCGCCCCGTAATCGGATGCCAGGCGATTCGCCCACTCGGTGGCCGCGAAGAACAGGGTCTTTGCGAAATCAAGATCATCGTCGCCTGCAGCGCTCAACTCCTTTTTGCGCGCCCCCCATGCCTCGTCAACCGTCGCATTCACGCCCGCATCCTGCTGCGCAGTCGTGCCGGCGATGCGCATAACGCCGTTCGACTCGTAGCTTTCGCCACCCAACAGATCAAGTTTCTCGACCACCATAACGGAACGCTTCGCCTCGAGCGGGTCCATGGCGGCAGACAACCCCGCCACCCCGCTGCCCACGATCAACACATCCACGTCAGCATCGAAGGCGATGGGCGGCTGCCCCATTACGCTTGATTGACCAGCGGTTTCGTTGGCTTTGTTCGTCGCCGCCAGAGGATTGTCCGGCAGCTTTCCCGCCTCGCATGCGCCGAGGGTTCCGCCCACGGCCAGCACCGCAGCGGACAAGCCTGCAAGTTTGAAGAACGAACGACGCTCCACGACGGACGACCTCCTTTGCGACGGAAACGGAAACGAACGGCCTCAGAGTATAGTGACGCGAAAACGTTTTGTCGTGAGGCGCCGACATGCCGTCACGCAATCTGCGCAATGGAGACTGCGAAACGAGCCCAGCGTGCCAAGGGAGGTGCCAAGGGGACGCTACTCGTAGAACGTGGCGTCGGGGCACGGGGGCTCCAAAGCTCGCTTGAATGCGGTCGCGCGCACCGTTCGCAGCACACGCTCGACGTCGGCCGCATCGAACCCTTCGGACACCAGCGCTGCGGCATCCAAGCCGCGATCCACATGCGCTTTCAACAATCGATCGAGCGTCGGGTAATCGATGCCCATGCTCTTCTCGTCTTCCTGGTCGGGTGAGAGCTCGGCGCTGGGCGGCTTTACGAACACATGCTCGGGAATAGGCGGAACCTCGCCGGCGATCTCCGCTTGTCGATTACGCCAGCGGGCGACGGCGAACACGTCGGTTTTGTACAGGCCGCCGATAGGAGCGAACGCGCCGGCCGTGTCGCCGTACAGCGTGGAATACCCCATCATGGCCTCGCTCTTGTTGCCCGTGTTCACCAGCATCCAGCCGTATGCGTTCGACAGCGCCATGAGGCACACCATGCGGCAGCGCGCTTGCGTGTTCTCGGCCGCCAGACCCGAGAGCTTGCCGCCGCACGCCTCGGCAAGCGCGGCCTCGAACGCCCGATACGGTTCCGCGATGGAGACGGTGCGCGTCCGGATTCCGAGGTTGCGAGCCAGATCGAGCGCATCGTCCACCGAGTGGTCGGTGGAGTACGGGCCCGGCATAAGCACGCCGTGCACGCGATCCGCGCCCAGCGCGTCCGCGCACATCACGGCGACCAAACTCGAGTCCATGCCGCCCGACAACCCGATGACGACGTCGGAGAACCCAGCGTCGTCCATGAAGCCTTTGAGCGCGTTCACGCAGAGACGATACCGTTCGCTATTCTCCACGACTCCCTCTTCCTCCATCATCATCTCGCAGATCCACCAATGTCAGCGAGAAGCGCCAAGGTGCCCGAGATCGCCCCGTTTCGCCAGCTGCGCCGCGCGAAGCGCAAGTCCCTTTAGGGAAGCGTGCTTTCGCACGTGAGGGAAAGCGGAAAAGGGGCGAGATCGGGCGCATTGGCGCTTCGCAGCGTCGACTTCGTTCCGACGGCTGACAAGCCGTCGGAACTAAACGGCGCGAATGCGGTTCGCCAGCCACTCGGCCCAGGCGTCCACGCCGTCGCCTTTCGTGGCGGCGATGGGGAAGATGGGGGCCTGCGGGTTGAGCTGCGTAACCGCCGCCTCGAAGGCCTCGCGGTCGAAGTTGAACACGGGCATGGTGTCCACCTTGTTGAGCACCACGGCCTCGGCGACCTGGAACACGCCGGGGTACTTGAGCGGCTTGTCGTCGCCCTCAGGTACCGACAAGATCATCACCTTGGCGTTCTCGCCCAAATCGAAGTCGGTGGGGCACACGAGGTTGCCCACGTTTTCCACGATGATGAGGTCGAGGCGCTCGAGGTCCAGCACGTCCACCGCGCGCTTTATCATGGCGCTTTCCAGGTGGCACGCTCCACCCGTGTTGATTTGCACGGCGGCGATGCCCTGCGCCTTGATCTTCTCGGCATCCACGCTGCTGGCGATGTCGCCCTCGATAACGGCGATGTTGAACTCGTCGCGCAGCGCGTCGATGGTGGCCAGGATGGTGGACGTCTTGCCCGAACCGGGGCTGGCAAGCAGGTCGAGCACGAACACGTGGTTCTCGGCGAAACGCTCGCGCAGTTCGGAGGCGATCGCATCGTTCTTCTGGAGGATAGGCTGCTTCAGATCGATTTGCATGGTTAGTCCTCGTTCTCCTCGTCATCGTCGGGAATGTCCACTTCGATGCTGTCGATTTGCAGTTCGCGACCGGCGATGAGCTCGGTGGCGAAGCTGCCGCATTCCGGGCACAGCATATGGAAACGATCGTGCTCGTATTCGGCACCGCATTCCAAGCAGCGGCTTTTCGGCTTCACCATGGTGATTTGAAGCTCGGCGTCTTCGCAAAGCGTGCCTTCCGACAGAGCCTCGAACGCGAACATGAGCGCGTCTTCGATGGCCTCGGTCATCTCTCCAACCGACAGGCTCACCTTCAGCACGCGCGTCGCACCGGCCTGTTGCGCCGATGTCGTCACCGCATCCATCACGCCCGTCATGATTCCCAATTCGTGCAT